>JAKEEQ010000427.1 GCA_022616515.1 Chloroflexota bacterium
CTATACTTGTCACTGAACTGTCCTCCTAAGTTGGTTGGTTTGCTGACTTCCCATCTTGGGAGACAGTTCTTTTTTGTCAATCCTATTTCACATAGAGCGTAGCAGATATTTTTCGGTCAAACTACCTTTCCAAAGTGGTCACCTGATGGGCAGTGGATAGTTTTTGGAAATAATCTAAGTGGCTCATCGCAAATATACAGAATGAAACCAGATGGTACGGAAATGCAGCGTCTAACAGATTTCCCGACTACGGTAACGAATGGACCAATTTCACCCCTGATTGACCATGACTGGCATCCCTACACCCTGATTGTTTTAGCAAGTTTCCTTGCGGGCGTTACAATAGTTCTGGGGTATAGAGTGCCTTTCTGGTTCCGAAAGAGCTAGAGATATATCGGTAAGGTCGCCTACCCCTCCAGCGAAAATGCCCCCAACTGCACCAGCAGGTCGATGCCATTCCATTCGCCCCATCGTTCCACAATTTTGCCGTTCTCGATGCGGATAATCTCAATCCCGGTGAAGTTGATGGTTTTGCCCGTTGCAGCAACACTCATGAACTGTCCCCGATGGGTTCCCGTTGCCGTCCAGCGCACCGTTACGGTTTGAGATGTCAGGTCGATAACGAGGTCTTCCGTGGTGGCGTAAAAGTCCGGGAAGGCGGCGTACAGGTCCGCGATGCCCTGCTTGAAGCCTTCGCGGTCTGCGGCACGAGCATCAGCGGCGTGGTCAACAAAATTCGGGACATGCAGTTCATCAATCACTGCCACATTGCCCTTCTGCCAGCCCTCTTCAATCCACCTATCCGCGATGGCTTTCAATTCTTCTGCTGAAAGTGGTGACATTTTCATCCTCCCGAAAGTGTCCTTTGTCGTAGTTATACCGCGCTGGCGGGGGACGTTCAACTACTATAAATTTATATAGTCTGATATAATGGAATATATATCTGTGGTCGGCGGATTCGCATGGATAAACGGTTCGGGTGCGCTTTGTTTCGGACGCCCAACGGGGTGTCCCTACGAAAATCCGCCGCTACATTCACCTCGATTCACGAATATCTACAAGAGGCTCATCCATGCCAAAACGCAGTTATCAACAATACTGCCCGACAGCCTACTCACTGGATGTAGTTGGCGACCGCTGGACTCTGCTCATTGTGCGTGATTTGCTGTTCGGGCCGCGCCGCTACACCGATTTGCTGGAAGGACTGCCCGGCATTGGCACCAACCTGCTGGCGAATCGCCTGAAGGAGATGGAAGCAGCGGAAGTTGTCCGCAAAACCAAACTGCCACCGCCTGCCAGTTCCACCGTCTACGAACTGGCCGAGCGCGGCAGGCAGTTAGCGCCCATCGTCATGATTCTGACCGATTGGGGGCTGGAATTGATGCCCGGTTACGTGCCGGAAGAAGATGAGGTCCCGGTTGTCCCGTGCCTTGGCGCAATGACGAAGCTGTTTGTGGGCGATAGTGCTGAGGACATGACCGTCGAGTTTCACATCAATGAAGAGGTGTATGTCGTCAGGATTGAGGGCGGGCAGATGTCGATTCAGCCCGGCACTACGCCTGATGCTGATCTCGTCGTCTACACCACGCCCCGCGCCCTGATGACGATGCTGGTCGAGCATCGTGACCCCGCAACTTACCTTGAAAACGGCGAAATCGAGATTCGCACCGGGGATGTTAGCTTGCTAAAAACGTTTACAGGATTCTTCCAGCATCCGTCGGCGGCTTAAGTCACAATCGTGCCCCATGTGATGGTTGTCTTGTTGACGGGCAGCCCATCAATGCCCACGCCCAGTATCTCCGATGTCGGGGTGGGCCGGGCGGTAACCTCCATCCGCGCCATGACCGTTGCCTGCCAATTCAGCCTGTCAAAAATCGCCAGCAGTTCGTCCTCAAACATCAACAGTCCATGTTCCTTGATGATGGCAGCGTTGGATGCGTCGTCCGGGGCATAGAACAACGAGATTGCCAGCAATTTTCCGCTTACCACTCGCTTCAACTCGGCAACCACATCGCCCGGCTTTTCGATATTCGCCAGCCCCACGTATGAGGTCATGGTCGGGATAGACTGGTTTTTGAAGGGCAGCCGCCGTGCATCGCAGGCAATCAGGCTCAGATGATCGTACAGCCTGTGATGTTTGAAGTAGTCGCGGTCACGCCGCAACACACGGGGGCTGAAATCGGTAGCAATGACCGGCGCGATGCCGTGTTTGAGCAGCCGTTCGACCAGATAACCGCGTCCGCTGGCGAGATCAACCACCGGGACAGAGTCAATCGTTTCCAGCACATAATTCATCTGCCGGTTCATCCCCGCCAGATAACCATCGGTATAGATTGCGGGGAACGCTTTATCGAACAGAATTTTAGCTGCGTCGAAATCCCCGCGCTCTTCCAGCACCATCGACAGAAAAAACTGGTCAGCGGGATTATCCGACTCCCGCATCTGAGCTTCAAGATCAGGATTTTCGCGCAGCACCTGACTGAGGCGGCTGTCGACCTGCTCCCACAAATCCTCGCGGGGCAAATCCGGCGTCAGGAATAGGGCAATTTCATCACGTACCGGATAGGTAGAATCGCAAGCGGAACAGGTCGCCTGCCCCTGAATAATGCGGTCAGAGTCGGTTTGTGTGATGTCCCATGTCAGGTCGCCATGACAGGCCGGGCAGCACAGGATGCCGGTAAAAATCCGCTGCATAATAACTTGTCCTTTGAGAGCGTGGCTCAAAAATTATCCTGCGGTATGACCTGATATGATACCCCGATAAGCATTCTGACAAAACGGGCATGTCGTTGCATATACCTACGACCACCACAAAATGTGCGTAGGGACGCCCAACGGGGCGTCCGACACTTTATTGATGCGAGTTTAGATTAAAATGCTAGGAGGAAAAAATGGTGCAGGTACTTAGTCTGAAATAGCCCGTGTGGTGATAATATGACCCCGTTCTGTGAGTAGTGCCGCCGCTTTACCCTTCCTGAGCATGAGTCTTTGCCCCTGTTCAACAAGGGATTCAAGCTCGGCTTGTTCTGCACCGGAAAGCTCAGAAAGATTGTTCTTATCCATCAAGTGCTGCATACGGTCTTGCTGTGAACGAGGCATTTTCTCCCGTGCAATGGTCCACAACGCTTCATCGGAGAGGTGCTGCAAAGCATCCAGTTCGGCTTCTTCCGCTTCGGGGAGTGGCGGGAGAAAGGCATTTTCGAGTTCATGCAGCAGGATCATTTCAATGGGCTTGCCGGAGGTCTCCGCCAGCTTTTGCGCTTGCTCATAAATATGGTCAGGAATGGTGAGTGTTACTGCTCGTTCTGCCATATCGAATCTCCTTCACAGCACATTATACCATCGCGCCACATGTCTAAACATTATCCTTCGGCAATGCCTGATGCAGCGCCTCCGCCACCGAACGCACCCCGATAATTTGCAACCCATCTGGCGGGCTGTCCAGATCACGAAATCCCTTGGGGACGATGACCCTGCGAAAACCAAGTTTGGCCGCCTCACGCAAGCGGGTGCTTAACTGGCTGACCGCACGCAGTTCCCCGCTCAGGCCAATCTCGCCAATGACAGCCACATCCGCTGGAACGGCAATATCGCGCATACTCGACGCAATCGCCACCGCCACGCTCAGGTCCGCCGCCGGTTCATCAATGGTCAAACCCGCCACCACATTCACAATCACATCCTGCTCCCACAATTTGTAGCCGACTCGTTTGCTCAACACCGCGATCAGCATTTGCAGGCGTGTGAAATCAATGCCGTTGGCATGGCGGCGCGGGTTGGGGTAGGCGGTCTGGCTGGTCAGTGCCTGTACCTCAACAAGCAGCGGTCGTGTGCCTTCCATCGTTACGGCGATGCTGCTGCCGGGGGCATTGACCACGCGCTCGGACAGAAACGCCTCGCTGGGATTGGCAACGGGTATCATCCCTGAATTGCGCATCTCGAATACGCCGACCTCATTGGTTGCGCCAAAACGATTCTTGACGCTGCGCAGCAAACGGTAAATCTGGAAAGTATCGCCCTCCAGATAGAGCACCACATCCACGATATGCTCCAGCACACGTGGCCCGGCGATAACACCTTCTTTGGTAACATGTCCAATCAGGATGACGGTGATCCCCGTCATTTTCGCCAGCGATTGCAGCCGCGTGGCACATTCGCGCACCTGCGTCACACTGCCCGCTGAGGATTGGCTGTCGGTGGTGTAGGTGGTCTGGATGGAGTCAACGATAAGCAGGTCAGGGTCGATTTCGGCGACATGCTCGAAGATGAGGTCCAGCGAGGTCTCCGTCACGACGAACAAATCCGCGGCCTTCACGCCCATTCGTGTGCCGCGCATTTTAATTTGATGTTCGCTTTCTTCGCCGCTGACATACAGCACCCGCCCCACATCTTCGGTGAATTCCGCCGCAACTTGCAGCAGCAGCGTACTCTTGCCGATGCCGGGATCACCACCCACCAGAATGATGCTGCCGGGGACCATCCCACCGCCTAAAACCCGGGCAAATTCCTCGTCGCGTATTTTCCAGCGATTGCCCTCCCGCTCCTCAATCTCGGTGAAGCGGCGCGGCTCCGAGGTAGGCAGGGTAATCGGCCCGGTGCGTTTTGATTTGGGCGCGGCCTGTGCTTCGGCCTGCTCGGTGACTTCAACCATCGTATTGTATTCGCCGCATTGAGGGCAGCGACCCATGTAACCTGTGGAGCGCCGTCCACATTCAGCGCATTCATAATAGGTGCGGGCTTTTTTCGCCATGAATTGTCGTTCCTTTACATCTCATTTCGTGGTAGTGGTGACATGTGGACTGATGAGAGAGTGTCGGACAGCATGTATGCTGTCCCTACGATTAGCAATGAATCCCGTAGGGACGCCATACATGGCGTCCGCCAGCTAAGCCACCGTATCAGTCAAAGCGTTACCACTACCCATCTCGCAGGGAATTATACCACATCTAGAACAGGCGTTCGTTTTAAGTGAGGGATTGTTGACTCATCAATCGTGATACAATCGTAATCGTACCGTAAGACGAAGAGAAAGGAAGCATGAGCCATGAGGATGGATTCCCCATCTCTGATCATTCCATTACAGACGGATGAACATGGCGTGATCCGTGTTAGTGGTACGCGCGTCACACTCGATTCAATTATCAACTACTATCTGCAAGGACAAACCCCTGAAGCCTTGCATGAAGGCTTTCCCACTGTACCCCTGACCGATATTTATGCAGTGATTGCCTACTATCTCGCCAATCGTGATGAACTGGATGCGTACTTGAAACAGCAGGAAACTGAAGCTGAACGCATTCGTCAGGAATTTGAGGCAACGTACCCGCCAAAGGTCACACGGGCAGAACTCTTGAAGCGACGCGAAGCCAAACAGAATAAACAAGATACGTGATGCGCTTCGCCGCAGATTTGAAAATTGTGTAACATTCATCCCCAAGCCCTAATCGTTGGGTATCCCTAATCCCCCAAGATGATCCGCAAGTTGTGTTCCTTTATGTCTCATTTCGCAGGGAACTATGCCACAACCAGAATAGGCGTTCGTCCTTGCCTATTCGCAGCAAAATAAGTGCCAAAACTCACTATTGGGAAAATTGTAAAGGAGTCACTATTCCTCAAAAAGTCGAGGAGGACTCGATCATGAAAAAGATTGTTGCGGCAGTAATTATTCTTTTACTGCTGCTCGTTATGCTTGTTCCATCCGCCGCGCAAAACGGCTCTGCCACGCTGGACCCCGCCAGCATACCCAAATTCGTTGACCCGCTCGTCATCCCGCCCGTACTCGCTCCCGCCAGCACCGATGGCGACATGACCGAATACACGATTGCCGTTCGCCAGTTCGAACAACAAATTTTGCCGTCGGATTACCCCGCCACAACGGTTTTCGGCTATGGCGATCCAAATAACCCGGCGACCTTCAATTACCCCTCTTTTACCATCGAGGGCCGCTCAAACGTGCCTGTGCGTGTCACATGGTACAACCAGCTTGTTGATGACCCGGACAGTGACTCACCGCAGTATTTGCCCCATCTGCTGCCCATTGACCAGACGCTGCACTGGGCCAATCCCGTTGAAGCACCGAACACGCGCGGCTCATCACCCGAATTCTACACCGGACCGGTGCCGATTGTGCCGCATGTACACGGCGCACATGTCGCCAGCCACAGTGACGGCTACCCTGAAGCATGGTGGCTGCCGGATGCCGCCAATCTCCCCGAAGGGATTGCCACGCAAGGCAGTTTCTTCAACACGCAGGCCGAGGTCGGGCCGGGGGCATCCGTTTTTGAATATTCCAATGACCAGCCTGCTACTACGCTGTGGTATCACGACCACGCGCTGGGAATCACACGCCTGAATGTCTACGCCGGGATGGCAGGCTTCTGGCTGCTGCGTGATGAGGTGGAAGATGGGCTGAATCTTCCCGGTCCCGCCCCGCAATTAGGCGATGAGGCTGGCATGAGTTACTACGAGATACCCATCGCGATTCAGGATCGTATCTTTAACGAGGATGGCTCGCTGTACTATCCAGACAGCCGCGCCTTTTTCGATGAGTACGAAGGCCCCTATTTGCCGGATACGCCCGTCAGCCCGATCTGGAATCCAGAATTTTTCGGGAATGTGATGGTCGTCAATGGCAAGACATGGCCTTATCTGGAAGTCGAGCCGCGTCTGTATCGTCTGCGCCTGCTCAACGGGTCAAACTCGCGCTTCCTCATCTTGAATTTTGATACCGAACTGCAATTTCATCAGATAGGCTCGGATGGTGGATTACTGCCGGGTGCGCCGGTGGTGCGCGATCAACTGCTGCTTGGTCCGGCGGAACGTGCCGATGTGATTGTTGACTTTTCCGGTTTCAGCGAAGGCGATGAAATCACCCTGCTCAATGTTGGGCCAGATGAACCGTTCGGTGGTTTGCCTGTCGAGACACCTGCCGACCCCGAAACCACCGGACAGGTGATGCAGTTCCGGGTGGTGGCATTGACGGAAAACGGCAATCCCGGTGAAATTCCCGCCGAACTGCCGCCGATTGACCGCCTCGAAACGGATTTACCAGCTCGCAATTTGACACTGAACGAAGAAATGTACGACCCGGCGGATCTTCCAGTGGGTGCATTTTTGGGTACAAATGCGGACGGTGCTCTAATGTGGATGGATGACATCACCGAACTGCCCGTTAACGGCACCACAGAAATCTGGAACATTGTCAATTTGACACAGGACGCCCATCCTATCCACCTGCATCTCGTCCAATTCCAGATTGTGGAGCGCATTCCATTCCGTGAATTGCAATTTGAGGAGGCCGTGGAAGCGTATATCCGTGATGGAAAGCAGGGCGACCCGCCCGATCCGATGACTTTCCTATCGGCTGACCCGATTCCACCGGAGGAAAACGAAATGGGCTGGAAGGACACGATGATTGCCTATCCGGGCCATATAACCCGCGTCATTGCAACATTTGACCTGCCGGGACAATACGTGTGGCACTGTCACATCTTAGAGCACGAAGACAACGAAATGATGCGCCCGTTCACCGTCGTTGGAGAATAGACTGCTCGGCTCCCTCTGCCAGCCGCAGGGGAGCTGTTTTCGCGCTATGGGCTGTTTCACCTGACTTTTGACACTGCTGCTCGGACTGAAAAAAACCACGCTGCGGGCAGACCTACTTCACATTCTCCAAATTAATGTAACTTTTACAACTTCGTGAGATAATAGAAGAATGAAGATGAAGGAGGACACCATGAGTTACGAAACTGGCTGGTTCAACCGACCGTATATCGGTTATGTCATTTTCCGCGATGTGGTCACTCTACGGGATCTCTCAGATGCCAACGCTGAACTGCTGACCATGCTGGATGAGGCCATTGAACCTGTCCATCTACTGGTAAAGGTGGACAAACTGCAACGGCTGGCATTTAATATGAAGGACACCCGAAAGCTGCAATCTGTACGCGATGTCATCACCCATGACCGGCTTGGTGAACTCATCGCCTACAATGAAGGCAGCGATCTGTTCGTTGAGTTATATAACCTGTTACGCGCAGAATATAAGGCTTCTCGACGTCAGGAGACAGCCAGCGTGTAATTGTCGATCCACCCCTCTCCGTTTAGAAAGGCCGCCACATCCAGACGGTCTTATTGTGATGTTTCCGGTTTGCGCTGGTATTCAATCACCGTGAATCCAGCTTCTGGATCGTTGCCGTCTACATACCATGACTTTTCGCGCACCGCTTCAAAATCCCGAAGCAGTATGGCGTCAAACTGCGGCCTGAGGTGGTAGATATTATCTTCCAATCGCCAGTGGCGGTACAGGATAAAATATACACGGTCGGTATCCGTCAGGAATTGGGCGAAGGTGTCTAAATCTTCCTCCTTAAACGTTTCCTGGGCCACCTCATAGGTACAAGGGTCAATGTTGTATTCAAAGCCGACCTGGTCGCTGGTTAGTTCATTAACAACGAAAAATCTGTCAATGGCTGGCTGCCCGTTAAGATGATCGCGGAAATAATGAACGGCAGCGGGGGCCGTCGCACCTTTGAAGTTGATGTGGACGATAAACTTGTCACTGGCGGATAAATCGTCGTTCATAAAGGCGGCCATCTCACTATGCGGAACCTGCGGCGCGTAATAAATGAAGGTGGTGCTTGCCAGCAGAATATAAGCCGCCACCGCCACGCCATTTATATAACGGGGCAGGGCCGTGATGAAAAAGCCAAATGCCACGCCCAGCAGCGGCAGCGTCACCGACAGATTACGGAAGGTGAGTAACTGAACAACATCATTAGTGAGGGCCGCACTCAAAAAGATGCCGAGGGCCATGACGACTACAAACCAGCGCCGCCAATCCTGAAAACGCATGTCCATCCGCGATACTGAAGGTAATGCAGGATAAATACGGCGTGTTGACACGAATAGCAGGGGCAGCAGCACCAGCGGGGCATAATTCAGGTCGGTCAGAAATGTCGTGACACTGCGCTCAATGCTGTCAGACCCATATCGGAGGCCACCATCGCGAACCACAAACGCACCATGATAAATGGCCGGAAACCACCACGCAAAACTCAACAATATAGCGGTTCCCATGCCCACAAACGCACGAATCCGGCGCGACTGCCAGTTGAGGACAATCAGCAAGCAAATGCCGTGAGCCACCACCACGAACCCGGTAAAATAATGCACCTGAAGCCCGACGCCACCCAGAACAATATACGTCAGTGCTATCCGCCAACTTGGACGGCGCAGCCAGCGCAAGAATACCACCTGCATCGCCGCCGAAATCAGGATGAGTGGGGCATAGGGGCGCAGTTCGTGAAAATGCCATTGGGCATAGGGTAGTAGCCCAATGAACAGCACAGCCATCCGCCCGGTTTTCGCATCGAACAAATCTTTGCCAAGCCGGAAGGTGAACCCCATTGCCAGCAGGGTGAACAGGGTGGATTGGAAACGGGCAATGTTGCGCTCGTAACCGAACGCCTTGACCCACTTGGCGGCGAAAATACGCCAGCCGGGTGGGTGCGTACCTTCATAGCTCAACCACTCCACAATGCCTGCCGCATCCAGCACTGCCGCCGCATGGACTGTGTTGATTTCATCCTGACGATATTCGACGTCATGAAAACGGTAACTGTGCAAAAATACGCTGCCCACTATGATGAGCACGAGTAATATCAGGGTTCGTCCGGACGAGGTCATTTATTGTCCGTCATCCGAAGGTGGGCGAATAATCTGGCGGACGGGGCTAAGCGGGTCTTCACGGGTCTGGATGTAGGACACCAGCAGTTCCGCCAGCAGGCCCGTCGTTATCAGTTGGACACCGATGACCATCAACAAAACGCCCAGCGTCAGCAGCGGGCGGTCACCGATGGGACGCACCCCGCGAAACCATTCGACGGTGAGATATAAATTGATGAAAAAGCCCAGCGAAAACAACACGCCGCCCACCGCCCCGAATAAATGGGATGGCCGATAACGATAATTGTTCAAAAACACGACGGTCAGTAAATCCAGCCCGCCACGCAACAAGCGCCCCGTACCAAATTTGGAACGCCCGAACTGGCGTGGATGGTGGACCACCGCGATTTCGGTCACCTTAAAGCCTTCATAATAGGCGATGATGGGGATGTAGCGGTGCAAATCGCCATAGATATTGATCTGTTGCACCACATCGGCACGAATGGCTTTGAGGCCGCTGTTCATGTCATGTAGATGCAGTCCGGTAGCAAGTCGTGTGGCGCGATTAGCAACCCATGACGGCAAACGCTTGGTGATTGGATCGCGGCGTTCTTTTTTCCAGCCCACCACGACATCATACCCTTCGTTCAACCGGGCGAGGAGATTCTTGATTTCCTCCGGTTCATCCTGCAAATCGCTGTCCATCGTAATGACAATCGCGCCCTGTGCCAGCGCAAAACCCGTGTGCAGTGCCTGGCTTTTGCCGCGATTGCGCCGCATAATGGCGAGCGTGATGTTGTCGGCCTGTGCCTGCAAATCCCGCAGCACCTGTGTGGAGCCATCGGTGCTGCCATCATCAATGTAGAGAAGCTCCCACGTTAATCCGAGCGCATCCATCGCCGCACGGATTTTGTCTTGCAGCAGCGGCAGACTTTCTTTTTCGTTGTAGACTGGGACAATTAGGGAGATGTCCATCACGATGTCAACTCACACAGCACAATCGTCCAGATAAATGGAACCGGGGCCGCCGCTTTGAGGATGCGCAAATCGTGGCCTTGCAAGAGGCGTTTGAAGGTAAAGCTGTTCCAGTGCTGGACATGTTCGGGGTGGTCGCCGAAGTCGCGGATATTCATGCCATTTGCCATCCGCAGCAAGCGAAAAAACGGTTCATTGGGCACACCCAACAGCAGATAGCGGCGGGTGAGTTTTTTGTAGGCTTCAATGGCGGATGACGGGTCCAATAGATGCTCCAACACTTCCAGAGAAATAACCATATCCGCGCTCTCGATGGCAAATGGTGGCCGCGCTGCATCACCGACGCAGGCCAGCATAGTGGGGCAGATGCTGGCAGCACGCTGCACGGCGGTCAACGAAATATCAAAACCGTAGAGGGTCAGGTCGGGAAATGATTGTCGAATTCGCCGCGCATCGAACCCCTCGCCACATCCTGCATTGATAGCGGTACGCACATCAGGCGGCATGAAATGGTCAACCGTATCAAAATAACGTTTAATCGCCAGCCGCCGCAGAGGATTTTGGGCGGTGTGTTTGCGCTCGTTTTCGCTAATAGTGGCACTCACATTATTTTCCCGGTGCTCTGGGTTGATAAACACACACAACTATAATCGTGTTTGCCTGTTTCACCAAGAGTCGGGTGGTGATAGGCTCGCTTGTCCACGATGTCGGTCACTTTTCCCGGCAGATGCCCAACGGGGCGTCCCTACGCCAGCCAACCGATTCTAGTAAGGACGTGCAACGGCATGTCCTTTACTGCTGCGGCATACGCAGCCATGTCCTTATGGAGGTCGCCACAGTCAAGACGTATAAATAATATAAAAGTTTGTGGCAAATTTGCAGAATCTGGTAGAATCACGCCAATGTAACATTCATTACGGGTGGGACCAGCATGGATGTGTTCGTTATCAAGCGTTCGTGGGTATACAAAAATCCGGCGAACGCCAAGTTCAATCTGGATAAAGTGGTTGCCGTTGCCGAATCGCTGGATCTCTGCCAGCAGATTACGATCTTGCCGTTGAAGCCGTCCGAGTTATGCTGGCGCACCGACGCCATCGAAAAGCAGCACCCCGACGGTGATGTCTACTACGAGTTCTATGAAGTGGAGCGTTTTCCCTTGCAAAAACGGGGACAGACCCGATAAAAAACCGCCTGTGACGGCGGCTTATTATCCTGATTATACTGTTTCCCAGACACCTTCGCCATTGAAGATGCGCCTTAATTGACCGGGGAATCGGTCTGAGTCCAGTGGTTTGCCGAGGAAACCATCGAAGCCATATTTGTGGGCTTCGCTCAGTTCACTGACATGGACCGTGTATGCAATAATCGGCACGTTGTCAAAACGGGCGTCTGCCTTGAGTTGATCGAACACTTGAAAGCCGTCAATCATGGGCATTTCAAGGTCCAAAAACACCACATCTATGCTGTCAATGGATTGCAGGGCGTTCTTGAGTTGCTTTGGATCAAGGACCCGTGTGCTTGAGACATTCTCTTTGTCCAGCAACCTGACCAATACATTCATGTTACTGTTGTTGTCATCGATAATCAGGGCATGTTTTTCGGCCATCTTGTTTCCTCTTTTAAATTGCTAAGTTCCCACATACCAGACCTGTTCCCCGTTCATAATGCGCCATAACTGCTCCGGGAACAAATCGTCGTCAATTGGTTTGCTGATATATCCAGTAAAGCCCATTTCCTGTGCTCTAGGAATGGCCGTCGATGGATCTGCGGCAGAGACCGCAACAATCGGTATATAATCAAATTCATGTTCCCGACGAATTTCTTTGAAGATGGTAAATCCGCTCGTGCCACCTGTGATCATAAGATCGAGAATGATCAGATCAACTTTACCGAATTCTTTAATCTTCTCCACCGTGTTACGCCCCCACTTGTCAAAGTGGACCTGTGCGCCATGACGGACCATCATAATCTGATATATCACACGATTGCGTGTATCATCTTCCACGATGAAAATTCGTTTACCGGTTAAATCCATGTCGAGCCACCTCTTAACTTATGATTTGCCACACTCGCTCTCCGTTCATAATCTGCTGGAGTGTTTCACCAAATGTGTCGGAATTGATGGGTTTGGCAAGGCAACCATCAAAACCGGCACTTTTAAGCAATTCCACTTCTTCACTCATTACACTGGCTGTCAAAGCAACAACAGGCGTTGATGCAAAGTAACTGACATTACGGACCATTTCTAGAAGCTCGAAGCCGTTGTATGGTTCCATGTGAATGTCAAGAAAGATTACATCCGGCAAAGGCACAAGATTGCATAAACGCTGTATAAAGTTGTTGCTGTCTTCAAATATCGTGACATGTTCAAGACCCATGCGACCTTTAAGCAACATTTGCATAACCTTACGGCTCATTGGTTCGTCTTCAACATATAAAACGGCAGTTTGGCTTTTCACAGTGCCCCTCCTGATACTATTGATCGTGAATTATATGACCGGTACGAGTTCATTGGATCTGATTGGCAGAGCAACAAAAAATGTGGAACCTTTTCCTGATTCACTCTCTAACCAGAGTTGCCCGCCATGAATTTCAACCAGGTTCTTCGTTATAGGCATACCCAGACCCGTACCGCCGCCCTTGCGAAGTCCAGAATCAGTTTGTTTGAAGGGTTCAAACACTGCTGCGTGGTCTTCTTTGGGGATACCCGGCCCTGTGTCTGCTATGGCGATAATGATCCGATCATCTTCCTTGGTTGCACGAACCTCGATATGTCCTTTTTCAGTGAACTTGACAGCGTTAGCTAAGATATTCAGCAAAATCTGCCGAATACGTTGTTCATCTCCACGCATGCGAGGCAATCCCGGTGCAATGTTTGTATAAATTTCCACTGGTTTGACGCCGATGAGTGTTCTGGCGGTTGAAATCGCAAAACTAATGATCGTGGCAACATTGATGTTGTCTTGCACAAAAAGGTTCAACGAACCCGACTCGATTTTCGACATATCCAGCACGTCATTAATAAGGCTGAGCAAATGCCGTGCACTGTCGACCGATTCCATGAGCGTGTCCCGCTGATCTTCATTGACCGGACCTAGATCACCCTGGGCAACGAACTTGGTAAGGTTGATCACAGCATTGAGCGGCGTACGCAGTTCATGGGACATGCTTGCCAGAAATGCGGACTTCACCTGATCTGACTTTTCGGCAGTTTCTCGCGCCGACTGTGCCTCTTTGACTTGGTCGCTTAACTCGGCAGTGGCTTCCTTAACACGCTCATTCAGATTGCCAATCAGCGATTGCAGACGATCTGCCATATGGTTAAAGACCTGACCAATATTATTAAGCTCGCGAATGTTGTAGGTACGCGCACGAGTCTCCAAGTCACCGTCGGCAAATATCTGTAGCTGCCTCCCCAGATCACGCACTGTATACGCAATCTGGATAATCAGCGCCATAACAAAGAGTGTGGTAACAATACCTACAGTCAGCACTACGTTATAAATCCATTGGTCGCTAGCTCGATTTTGGCCTTGCAGTGCCTGCAACGCTCCCACCAGGCGGTCAGAGAACGTAAAGAAAGTCACACTACGCTGATCGATACTGGCGAGGTAACTGCCACGTTCTTCATCAGGTGCATTGAGAAACTCTTGAAGATTACTTCGGTAATCAATCCACTCGGCATCCACTTCGTCGAGTAGTGTCAGAACGGCGGGATTATCGATGCGCTCTGTTTCCGCGTTTCCACTACGCAGCACATTTTGAATCTCGTCAACGTTCGCAATTGTCTGGGTGATGAAGTTCTCAATAGTTGCCTGTTGGGTCTCCTCTTCAGCCGCTGTCAGTCGTTGTGTCAGTGACGACAATAAATAGGCGTTTGAACGTTGTAAAGACGCCAACTCAATGTGCTCACCCGACTTATCTAGGCGCTCAATTGATTGGACGTTGGTAACGTTCCATGCTACCAACAGTCCGACCAGTACAACAAATATGAGAAGTAGACGAAACTGGAGTGAATTTAATATCCGCAGCATTATGTCTCTTTTTCAGTCTTTCGTACAACTGAAGGTACGAAACTACCAACCAGCATTACTCCGCCAAGTGCCCCGCTAGCCAGCGGAATGTACAGGTGATACAGATTCAGGGTGTTGATACGATCTTTCACCTGGTCTACCCGGCGGATCAACTCGTCACCCGTGGTTTCATTGCCCCACCTCTGCAAACCATATAGTTGTTCGCCATTTTCATCGACAACATAGTCGCCCGGACACCATTCGCGATATTTCACGATTTCGCCAGTACGTGGTTCTACCCAGTACTGCATTTCAAAGTCAAAACATATGACTTTCTGACCATCTTCAAGGTCAACAAAACTTTCATAGGCAGCAGAGTTCAGAAGAGAATCATTATAGGTGAACACATATGTGTTCAGATCCAATATCTCTTCCTCTTTTTCAAACTTCATTGGTACGCCCTGATAAGTTGAGTTTCGAATGTTGTACGTTGTTTTTTCAACATTGGAGGGGAAAAGAAAATAATCACCCTCATAGGCGGTGTCGGTATGTTCGGCTGTTTCAGCATTAACGCTTGCGGTATAGGTAAATTCCCATAACACAGCATTGGTTGCCGGATCCAGCGTACGATAATGGTCAGTAAATTCGCTACTGTCTCCGTTAAACTCTGTGACCTCGATGGTACGGACGGATATATTTACAGGATCATCTTCAAGCGGTGTCTCGGCAAATTCACCGGTTTCTTCATCCGCATAAGAGGTTACCCCCAGGATGTTAGCTTCCCACTTCCAATCATCCGTAAATCGTTGAGTGAAGCGCGTACTTAGGGCAACCGTCCAGATGCCTGTAAAGGCAATGAGCAAAATTCCAGAACCTATCATGATTCGACGCACGATAAACTACCTCGTTTCTACATAACCTTTGATTTTTGGTAAAGACATAATGAAAAGTTGTCTAAAAATAGATTATTTTATATATATCAGCTTACTGTCAATGAATTAATTTAGAGTTAACAAATTGTCGTGAAATTGTATAAATATATTATCTACGTCAATGATATTTGCATTGCAATGACTGAACGCCCAGCTTTCAGGTCCAAACCGGCGGATTAACTATGATTAACCGGGCAACTTACCGTTTGCGGAAGTAACTCTGTGTGTGGCAGAAAAAAACCGCCATGCGGGCGGTCTTAGAGGTCGGTGCTGAGGATGGCATTTTCCGGTGATGGGTCAGTGTCTTTC
>JAKEEQ010000041.1 GCA_022616515.1 Chloroflexota bacterium
AGCATCCGTTGAGACCTCCGCGGCCTTCCTTCGTGGCCCGGCTCGCACTCGGGTGGTTGCTGCCGGACGCCGAGCGGGATGCGGCGCTGAGCGAGCTGCGCGCACACATCCCATGCTCAACCGTATCAGCCTTGATGAAGTAAGCAACGAAATTATCCAGTCGCGCGATGACTTAGAACGAGAGGTTGGTGAGACTCTGCCGGTATTTGCCTATCCCAGCGGTGGTGTCACTGATGAAGTGGTGCAGGTAGTGGAAGGGGCTGGTTTTCGCCTGGCTTTCACGACCCAAAGAGGGGTCAACAACCTTGAGAAGCAGCATCGATTGCGTATCAAGCGCATCAACGTTGGACTGTCCACCACCATTCCCATGCTGCGGGCACAATGTTTACCATCGGTTAGAAGGGTTTAGCACCTATGCGTATTGCCTACATGATGTCCCGATTTCCCAAATTGACCGAGACTTTTGTGCTGTATGAAATGTTGGCGGTTGAAGAAGAGGGTGTGGATATTGAGATTTACCCGTTGATGCGCGAAAAAACGCCGGTTGTACAGGCTGAAGCTGAGGCTATGGTCAAGCGTGCTCATTTTACGCCATTTTTCTCGGCTGGGATTCTGGTTGCGAACGCACGCTACATGCTGACGCAGCCGAAAACCTATTTTCGAACCCTTTGGACGGCCATCAAGGCAAATCTTGGCAGTACACGCTTTTTACTGGGTAATCTGGCCTATTTCCCCAAAGCTGCCTATCTCGCCAGACTCATGACCGAGAATAACATCCAGCATATTCATGCCCACTTCGCCAGTTTTCCGGCGGCTGTCGCGTACATGATTCATCAGTTTACGGATATTCCCTATAGTTTCACCGCACATGGCTCCGATCTACACCGCGACCAGCACATGCTCTGTGAGAAAATTGCTGCTTCCAAAGCCACCGTTGCCATCTCTGAATATAATCGCAAGATCATGATTGATTGCTGCGGCGAACAACATGCCTCAAAAATTTATGTGATTCACTGCGGGATTAATCTGGAGCGTTTTTATTCCGACAAACGCGATGAGACCAACCAGAATCTTTCCATTATTTGTATTGGTTCGCTCCATGAAGTCAAGGGCCAGCGATATTTGATTGAAGCCTGTGGCAAGTTAAAGGAGCGTGGCATTCCTTTTAACTGTCATTTCGTCGGTGATGGCGATGATCGCGACGCATTGCAGCAGTTAGTGTTGCAGCTCGGTATTGGTGAGCAGGTGCATTTTCATGGGCGTTTAACGCAGGCGGAAGTTATCGAGCGTCTCAAAATGGCTAATGTTGCCGCGTTAAACAGCGTACCAAGTTCAGATGGACGCCGTGAAGGAATCCCTGTCGCTTTGATGGAGGCAATGGCTTTCGGCTTACCCGTTGTTTCAACTCGGTTATCAGGCATTCCAGAGTTAGTTGGCGAGGATGTAACAGGATTTCTGACAGAGCCGGGCGATTCAGAGGCTATCGCCGAAGCCCTTGCCAGACTTGCCGATAATCCGCAGTTGCGGCTGCAATTCGGCAGAGCAGGGCGTGTAAAGATCGAAGCTGAATTTGAATTGCATAGCAATGCACAGCGATTGGTCGCCCTCATAAACGGGGTATTGTAGCATGGTTGCTCTTTACCTTTTCTGGCTCTCAATCATTGTTCTGGCCTATACCTATGTTGGTTTTACACTGCTTTTAATTGTATGGGCACAGCTTTTTCCCAAACCCTATGCAGGCCGCAGCACCTATCCCTCGACGAGTATGATTATCGCTGCCTACAACGAGCAGGACAGTATTCAGAAGAAATTGGATAATGTTCTCTCCCTCGACTATCCACAGGATAAGCTCGAAGTCATTATCGCGTCCGATGGGTCGGATGATCTCACCAACAGTATCGTTTCCGAGTATACAGGCGATACGGTCAAGTTGTTGGCTCTCCCGCGCGGCGGCAAACACATCGCGCTCAATGCAGCCGTTGAAATCGCCACAGGGGAAATTCTGGTTTTTTCGGACGCGAACAGCCTCTACGAAAAAGATGCTTTGCAGCAATTGACCAGTCCGTTTGCTGATCCGAAGGTAGGCGGTGTGGCAGGCAACCAGCGTTACCTCAAAAGCAACCAGTCGGTGGGAAACGCAGGCGAACATGGTTACTGGAGCTTTGACCGCTTTCTCAAAAAGATGGAGAGTGCCAGCGGCAACGTAATATCAGCCACCGGAGCCATTTACGCGATACGGCGCAGCCTATATCAGTCTGTACTCGGTGGCGTTACTGATGATTTCTACATATCAACAAATGTGATTGTAGAGGGCTACCGGCTTGTTTTCGCGGCGGATGCTGTTGCATATGAACCAACAGCCAAATCACAGAAGAACGAGTACGGTCGCAAAGTCCGCATTATGACACGCGGCCTGAACGCAGTAATTCAAAGGCGTACACTGTTGAATCCGTTCCGATACGGTTTCTATTCTTTGCAGCTTTTCACTCATAAGATTTTGCGGCGACTGCTGTATTTACCGCTAATCGTTGTCTTCCTGACCAACATTCTACTCGTATCGCATGGCTGGTTTTATCGGTTAACAATGCTCGGACAGCTTACGTTCTATGGTATGGCAGTTGCGGGCTGGTTTTTAGAACAGCGCGGGCAGAGGATACCGAAGCTGCTTGCGATTCCCACGTATATCTGTATGGTGTATTGGGCAGCCGCCCATGCAACATGGAATGTTTTGCGTGGACGCCGTATAGAGCGGTGGTCAACCGTGCGTGAAGAATCGGCATGAGATCGACATGATGAGACCCCTCTCTATTTTTCAGCCTCATCATGTCGCGTTATAATCTGTTAACGGGGTGAATTGTCAAGTGGTTCGGTGGTAGGAGTGGGTTCACCTTCCTCGACAAACGGATCATCCGGAATCACAAAGTTCTCGGTTCGCAGGAGCGGCGAGACATCAGCAGGCAGTGGAAAGGCAGGGATAAAGTCCCGCCAACCCTCAAACTCCGTCGTATAGTCGGGATCATCCAGGCGTTCAACAATCCAGTTACGGAAATACTCGTTGCGCAGTGCTTCTACGTCGGCGGGCTGTGGCAGGTCCAATCTAAAGGAGATCACCTTACCCACATACCAGCCGCCAGCGGTCGGAAGGGGACCGATAATGTCCCCTTCCTCAGCGTCAAAGACAGCTTCCTTGACTCCATCGGGGAGGCCCTCGGTGTCGCGTGCGATCTCACGGGACGCTTCACCACCTTCCGGCGTGAAACCGAAATCCCGCGCCACTGCAAAGAATTCCTGACCACTCTCAAGGCGGTCAATAAAAGCCTGCGCGTCATCACGTGAGTCCAACAGTACATCCTGAACCTGGGCAGCAGTGATAATATCCGTATTTTCAAACTCGGCTTCCTGACCGATGATTTCACTCAACTGCACGTAAAAAGCAAGTGCGCGAATGTGGTTGAGAAACTGTTCTTCAGTCATGCCAGTTTGCTGCTCCATATCCCCAATGAAAGTATTGTAGGCTTCGTCCCATTCGGGCGGGCGTGCGCCGCCTTCGCCCAGTGTCACATCAATACGGGCCGCCAGACGACCATCAAAGATGGTTTGTTCCAGTTCCAGATCCATGCGGCCTGCTTCCCGCAAAATCACCTGATCGGTGAGCATGGCATTGTAAACCTGCTCTCCAAACAGAACGGGATCGGAATTCAGCGTGTACAATAATGCTTGTAGCTGGGAATTTTCGGGACGGGTCAGATCGAGCAGTTTAAAGCCAAGTTCGGGAATATCTCGCGCAATCGAATAGAAAGGCAGCCAGCGTTCATAGCGAACACGAGCCTGATATTCCTCCAACGTAATTTCGCGATTACCAACCTCGGCAATGACTGCACCTGGTTCAGCATCTGGGAATTGGGTTGGCATCTGGAATGGCGTGGAGGTCAGGGTGGGCGTTGGGCCGGGGCCTTCAGTTGGAGGTGCATTGGTTAATGCCTCAGCCGTGTAAGCTTGATCGGTGGCTTCCTGTTGGGGTCGATTGACAATCGGGGCTGGACGTTGTTCAGAATCACATGCCACCATTAAAAATATCGCAAACAATAAAAGTGTCGCCGGTACATACCAGCGCGAATTCTTGCTAAGCATTGTTACTCCAGTACATTGGTTTGGAATTTTGCCGCACGGCATTGTATCAGTCATGATAAGGTTGTATCAATATACATACTGAAAACGTCAAGGGCAGGTTCGATGAAACAAACACCACAGGAACTCGCACAGAAGTCGCTGGAAAATGGCAGCCCGACGGATTGGTTCGAGGCATTGTATGCCCAATCTAACACGAGCGGTGATGGTATTCCATGGGCCAAATTGGAGCCTAACCCCTGTCTCGTTCACTGGTTGGACCAGAACCGAGTTGCTGGCAGCAACCAGACAGCACTGGTTGTCGGCTGTGGGCTGGGGGATGATGGGGTAGAACTGGCACAGCGTGGGTTTGACGTTACGGCATTTGACGTGTCGGAGAGCGCTATAGAGATTTGCAGGCAGCGTTTTCCAGTTAGCGGCGTCAAGTTTCAGCAGGCCGATCTTTTGTATCCGCCGGATGAATGGCTGGGACATTTTGATTTTGTTTTCGAGAGTTTGACGGTGCAATCGCTGCCGCCGGATTATCAGGAAACCGCCATGCACAGAATTGGTCATTTCGTGAAACCGGGAGGTCAACTGCTGGTGTTTACCTGGCTTCGCTCGCGTAAGTATCCACTGGATGGACCGCCGTGGCTACCGTTACAATCAGCTTTGGAGGCTTATGAGGCGGCTGGTCTCACACAACAGCATTTGTTCAAGGTGCAGCACTCGCCAAACGTGTGGCCTGTGGTGGCCGTTTTCAAACATTAGAACGGGTTTCGTAAAAAGAGAACACTCTGTATTTTCGTGAAAAATACAGATTTATCAGGATTCTACCATTTACCTGAATTGCAGCGAGAGTTATGCGATTATATCGACAGCAAATCGAGCAAAAGATAGAGCAGTACGATACTGCTCAAGGTTGATAAAACCAGTCGCCACAGGTTAATCTGCATGAGACGCCCCATTGTTGCCGCCGTCGCTTCTCCCGCTGCCTTGATTTCATTATAGACAGGCGTCGCTACCCGCAGCGTAACCACTGCCACCGAAACATTCAGAATGAGGGCAGCGATAAGCCAAATTAACGAAACATCTTCGGGACGTGCAAACAACGCTACAATATTGGCAAGCACGGTAACGCCATACGGCAGCAGCAAGGGAATAGTCAATCGCCTTTCGTATTCTGAAACATAAGTTGGGAACTCAGATTTCGCGACATGAGAAAATAAGGGATAGGCTTCAAAGTGGATATAGGCTTGAACGCCATTGTTAAAGAATGTGGTAAAAACAAGCACGACAAAAACGAGTAACTCGAAATCCATGTCAGACCACCCTTACGCTGATAGAATGCCGAGAGGATAACAAATTGCACAAAATTTACCAGTTTTCATCTGCCACAGGACAATGACAAATGACTCAAAATGGTCATGTGCGAACCCCGGATGGAGCGCATCTCTACTACGAGTTACACGGCGACGCTGAACCAACCTGTATTGTGCCTGCTGCCTGTTTTTTGAGCCTCGATTGGCAGTCCCTCACGCAATCACGCCGCGTAATCTTTTTCGACCAGCGCAACCGGGGCAATTCAATTCACGCTGATGGCGGGCGATCAATCGTTGGGTTGGACTACGAGTTGACCGATATTGATGCCATCCGGCAGCATTTTGCATTGGAGACCTTTGTCTTGATAGGCTGGTCATATTTAGGGGCAATGAGCGCACTGTACGCCGCCCGTTATCCTCAACACGTCAGCAAACTCATCATGATTGGGGCCATTCCGCCTCGCGCTTACCGGCATTATGAAAACGACCCCGCCTATCAAGCCGTCAAACAGCGAAGTGCTGCCAGAGTTGATGAGGCAGGCAGGGCATATCTTGAAATGTTACGGGGCGAAGGCATCCATGAAAGTGACCCGGTACGCTTTTGTCATGAATATCGCAAAGTGCATCGACCCGCCAACATGTATAATCTGGACGGCTTGACTCGAATGCAAAACGACCCATGCCAGTATCCCAACGAACATCCCGACAGAGTAGCGGAAAATTTCAAGGCACTGTACGCGGATTTCGGCGATTGGGATTGGCGTTCCCACGCACAGAAAATCACCTGTCCAACCCTGCTCATTCATGGCGAGGAAGATCGTGTGCCACTGGCGGGAGCTATCGAATGGGCAGCCCACAGCCCACAATCCACACTGCATCGCATCCCGGAATGTGCACACTTTCCGTGGTTGGAAGCGCCAGACATCTTTTTTGACCTTCTTGAAAATTTCCTGATCGAATGAGTTCGCAAGACAGGACAAGCTCTCTTACTTACCTCAACTTTTGGCGACAGTATGCAGGTGAAAAGGCATTCATCAATTACAAGTTATAAGAATTTTGAGAACTTATGTCTGAGTAATTGCTGTTGTCGCTGTCACCCAGTTAAAAGTCATAAACACATGGTAGAGGCGAACCTTTGAAGCATCTTTTGTTCTATAGTGCTCAGATTTGTAAATGTCTTTTGTATTGAGAATAGGATTATCAATGAAAAGCTTTTCATTGATAGGAAGTTGTCGGCTTCTCTGAGGGTTGCTCATGCTGCTATTAATTCCTTCCACTATGTCAGATATGTCTCCTGCAATAACATATCCAATCATTCCTGCATCGTTTACTTCAGCAGCATATTCACTATCACAAAACCGAAATATTCCGGCGGTGACATATTCTGAAATCAAGTTAGTGTTAGTTGATCTATCACATATCCTTTTACACTCCCATGCAAAATAACGCGTTCGATAATCTTTTTGCCATGACCCATATATCTGGATGTCAATTTTGCGAGCAGTGCGAATAGGTGTGGGATTAGCCCCTGTTTTCATAGATTGTGTTCGAACAGGGACCTCAAGGTGAATTTTTAGTTGTAGGGGCCGAGAGTTTGCGATTTTTGCAATGTGGTCTTCTGCCAAGATTGCGGTCAGCGTTTCTTCATCATAGTGACTCCACACATCGGCAGTGGTTCGCATTTGTTCGTAAGCTTCGACTGTTATCTCCAATACATATTTTACAAAGCTCCCCCAAGGTAATTCGAACTGGCCCGTCGCCCCAAAGCTATTAGGTGGCGGTTGGGACACAGAGTTCAGACTAGCCATGAACTCTCCCCTCAATGCTCAGGGCCTCTGGTCCTTGTATCCATTCGAATATCACTTCGTCTGCGTCAATTCGCGCTTGTGACTTACTCCAGAAGCGTGCTTCAGATGGACGTATCAAATACATCAAATTACGGTCATAAATGCGTACTTGCCTACGCATGTAAAGAGAAGGGGCTTTCTGCTCAAGAAGCAATCTATCCAAGTCTGCGAGTAAGATTCGGATTTCATTAGAGTCATCAATAAATTCAATTGATGTACTGGCAGAATAATCCACCTTTTCAAATCCCACTATCGTTAAGGGTGAGCCGTTCTTATAAACTCTTGCCACAATTCTCGCATTTTCATATCGCAATAAGCTATTGACGGCTTCACAAAATGTTTCCGAATAAGCGGTTAATTCATCTAACTTGGGTGGTCGAACTGAAGCTGCATTGATACGGTGACGTTTCTTCTTTGTACCCCAATAGAAAAAATCCAGACTGTATTTTATCGTATCGGCTATCAGTTCTTTGTCTGATGGATACAATTCAAATATATCAAATATAAGATCAGTTAGCTCAGTTTCTAGATTAAATAACTCGGTCTTGACCTGCGATTGTTCAATTAAAGACTTTGTTTTAAGCCTAGATGTAATTTCATCGAAAATATCGACTGCCTTCTGAAATCTGCGGTCATCATCTTTGGGAATGATGAATGGCATAGTTTCGTACTCACGATGAATTACATTATCTCTTTCAACGGCCCAAGAGGCAGAAGTTAAAAAATGATAGTATTGAACTAAGGGCGAATTTATTACCATAACAATCCATTTCAATATATGTCGCAGTTCAGGATGACCGCTGATTCCAGTGATCTTATGTCTATAAGCAATATCGCCTTCGTAGTAAGCCGCAATACATTTCCCATTGATAGGGCTTTGTCGAATGAGAGCTAAGGGGCCTTGCGTTATACGTTTTTCTCTGGGTCTATGGAAAACTACGGAATCTATTTTGTCAAATGTTTGCTTATCCAAGACATATCGTTGAACTTCGTCTGTGGGCACTAAGCTCATACCTTCCAGCCAAGGTGCCTCATTCGAATCCCCACCACCAATTTGTATTCCTTCTGCCATATGAAAATCTAGGTTTTCAACGTGATCCCTTAACGTTGGAAGCTTGGATAATCGTTCTATCAAACTTTCGTCTCGTGGAGTACCCCACAAAGCAATTTTCCAAAGATGAGGAAACTCGATCACTCGTCTTAGCGAAAGATATTTTACGTCATTTGTTTCAATAACGATGTGCCCGATGTGTTGTGAAATAGAAGTCGGCTTAGGTGTCACGTAAACGAATTTCCGGTCTAGCTCTGGCTTATTTGCATTATAAAATACAGCAGCAGATGGATGAATTGCACTATCAAAAATTTCATGACGCAGCGGTGAGAGGTTAAAAACAGCACGAACAGTAAATGTCGTAAAAAAATATTCTCGAAATCTTACATGAGGCCCGCTTGTAACCATAATAGTACTCTTGGCTGGCGTGAGCAAAGCCACTTCGCCATCAGAGCTAATGTATCTTGGACACGCAAGCATAAAAGCTTGGGCAAGTTGCTTATTACCTACTTCATGATTATATTTGTCCAGCCAAGATGAAACATCAGCGCTTAAATTGCTTATCCAAGGTGGATTCCCTATGACTCTGTCAAATTCTAAATTCTCCAAATTCTCTTGGATTGCCTCGGAGAAAAAATCACCATGTAACAGGTTACTTTTGTGGAGCGACGGAAATTCAAATTCAGTGGATAAAATTGTATCTGCTTCAAGGTGATCAATTAGAGCGAGATACAGATTAAATGAGGCAATACGAATGGCTGTAGGGCTTATGTCGACCCCATATATGCTGTTAACCAAAATGTTTTTTAGTTTTTCTACGTCAGGTATCAAACCATTGTTTTCTCTAATCCATGCCTGAACAAGTCGTTGATAAGCACGAACTAAAAACACTCCTGAGCCACATGCAGGATCCAATATTTTCATCTCCGAGCTGACTTTTTCTACTGGCATAGTCTCGTCGAGAACGAAGTCTGCTAATGTATGGGGCGTGTAATAGGTGCCAGCCGTCTTCTTGTCTGAAGTATTCAAGAAAGTGTCATAAATTCCGCTTATTAGCTCAACCGGGATATATTCGAAATTAAAGGGCCAAAAGGAACGCTGACCAGTTTCTAGGTCGGTCCCATCAAGAAAGTCAGCGACCAAATTTAGATGTTTCTGGGAAACACTTTCTCTTTCACCATCTAAAACCGGAAACAAATCACCACCAAATTGATGTGCAAGGCTCTCGAAAAAAAGATAGGTCTCGTTCAAATTGTGCAAGACCTTGCGGTACTCTCGACTATTATTGTTGGAGCGAAAATTGTCAGTCGTGTAACTAAGTATGCCTCTGTCTTCAAGATAACGGATAAAAATAGAACGTCCCAAGAGGGCGTAAGAATTATCTCCATCCAACCCAGCTTGGTAAAGTTTACGTCGCAAGGCATCCATCGCTCTCAACAAGCGATGATCCGCACGATCATGCTTATCTATCCGACGACCGTCAAGAGAATTCCAAAATGCACCTGTCTCGAGGTGAACTCTGTCATAATGATTTTGATAGAGTTCGCTATGAATTTTCTGTCTTGCAACCTCTACATTAAAAAGCTGGGTGAGATGTCGCAGCAAACGCTCCTCAGTGTCCAAATCTGAGGATTCTTTGGAAGGTAGAGCATACGTGTTATATACTCGAATTTCATTTGGGAGGATTATGTAAAGCAGAGGAGTCTTACTCTCGTTCCACACAGCACGATGTAGCTGCCAAATTCTTCGCGGTTCAAACACATCAATTCGACTAAAGTATGCGATCTGAATCCCGTTTACTTTATATACAAGATCAATATCTGGAATATTATCAAACAGCTGGATCTCTGGACTGTTTGTATAACCTAGTTCATCAAACAGGACCTGTCTTAGATCGTAAGCATTCAATTGATTTATCCTAATGTGGAATGGACAATAGATTGAATATGCTTTTATTATAGATTATTTGTTCTATAGATGCCAGAAGGTGATATCCTATTCGAAACTTTACACTTTTTAGTCCCCTGTGTGCCAGAATAGACGCAACAAAAAAGCGGGCTTTTATACCCGCCTGTCTCAGAAGTCGGCTGACTTAGTTTGAATTCGGCGCATTTAAGCCAACGCGATTGCCTTCACTGTCCAGAATGAGGGCAACGAAACCCGCAGCCTCAATGTGCATCTTGGGCATCAGCACCTTACCACCGGCCTTTGGCACACGCTCCAGTATAGCGTCCAGTCCACTTTCGCTGTGCGCATTCAGGTAGATGATGAATGAATCGGCGCTTGGCTTATACTGATCATCAAAGACCACCGCCCCACCAACACCTTTACCCTGTTCATACGGGAAAATGCCGTAGGGTTTGCCGTTGTTTTCTGTTAGCTCCAACGACTGCCCCAACACAGTGTTATAGAAGTTGAGGGCACGATCAAAATCGGTGGACGGGATTTCAAACCATGTTAATGCGTTCACGACGAGTGTCTCCTTCTTTAATGAACCAACACTCATAGTGTAGCGAGGGCGTGTGACAACTGTGTGGCAACAGTCTTTTAGCAGTTGATGAGAATCGTCTCAGCTTCCTTAAAAACCCGCTGCCGCAGGTGTTCCGGCTCCAGAACGCGCACCCTCGACCCCCAGCCCAGCACCCACTGCAAAATATCCTCCACACGGCGCACTTTTACGCTCAACAACATGCCATCCGGGGTGTATTCAAGGCTGGTTGTGTTGTATGGCATATCTTCTTCAACCCACCGCGCCACCTCATGTTTAAAAAGGAGTCTGACCGTTTCCGGGTTATTGCCCAGGGTTGGCCCCTCTGCCACAAAACCCACTGGACGTTCAAATCTTGACGGTAGTAACTTGATGTCGTCGATCCGATCTAACCGGAAATGCCGCAAATCGTTACGCAGATGGCAATAAGCCACGATGTACCAGACACGGTTGACAAAAGCCAGCGCATACGGGTCAATATCACGTTCTGTATAGGCCGCATCACTATGAACCAGCGGGCGGCTGTAGTACGTGATATTCACCGTCTGCGATTCCACAATTGCTCGCCGCAAGGTGCGCAGGGTGTCGCCCGCCGTCGTTTGACGATAGGGTTGCGTTGCCACGAACCGAAAACAGTGCAGCAATTCGTCAGCCCTGTCCTCAACATGGGGTGGCAGTACCAGCCTGATTTTTTGCATGGCGTTTTTCGCCGTCTGCTCATACTGCTCATCAAACGCTTGCGCAACGTAATCCGCCCCAAGCAGCATCAAAATTGCCTCATCCTCCGTGAGATGCAGCGGTGGCAGAAAATACCCTTCGACCAGCGAAAAGCCGCGTCCCGGCTCCGACACAACGGGAACCCCCGACACTATCATGGCGGTCATGTCTCGATAAATGGTGCGGCGGCTCACGCCAAACCGTTCGGCAAGGTCTTCAGCACGCTGCCAGCCGTTCGCTTGCAATTCCAGAATCAGCGCCAGCATACGATCAGTGCGTTTCATGATGGTTTTCCGTGTCTGAACTTTGGTCAGGGAAGGCACACATTATTGTAGGCTAGCTGCTGCGGATGTTCAACAATGTCATCAGCGGACTGAATGGACGATTGCCCTTTACACAGGCTGTACACGGCTTGACTTGCGCCTACATTTAACATATTCTTAAAGATACTTTAACCTTTGCCCAACAGGATGTGTCCATCTCATTTTTTGTAATCCTCGCACTGGCAGTTGCGTATGGTTATTTAAACGGCGTACATGGGGCGGCCAGTGTGGTATCGACGATGATCTCGTCGCGGGCACTGCATCCACGTCTGGCGCTGATATTGGCGGCAACCAGTATCACCATAGGGCCTTTTGTGTTGGGCACTGCGGTCGTCCACACTGTGGCAGTAGAGTTTGTGCGTCCCGAGGCAGCCAGCGTCCGTGTCATTGTGGCGGCACTAATCAGTGCGGTCATCTGGTCCAGCTTAACACTCTGGCTAAGAATCCCCTCAAGCATTTCGCAAGCCTTATTTGGCGGCTTGATCGGCGGCAGTTGGGCCGGGTTTGGTTTGAGTTCAATCCAGACGGCAGGACTGGTGAAAGTAATGGTTGCCTTGTTTGTATCGCCGGTATTGGGTCTGATTGCGGCTCTGTTATTGGTACGTTTGGTTTATTTTTTGGGCCAGTGGGCAAGCCCGCGCATCAACCGCTGGTTCAACCGAGGCCAGATAGTGGCGGCGGTGCTGATGGCAATTTCTTTTGGCGCAAACGACGGCCAAAAGTTGATTGCAGTGATTGCGCTGGGATTGAGCGCAACTGGCATCACGCACACATTTACTATTCCGGGATGGGTAACCATATTAAGCGCGACAACAATTGGACTGGGGACCCTCACAGGTGGGATGCGTTTGATTAAGACTCTGGGTGTCAGATTTTACAAAATCCGCCCTATACATGGTTTTGGTGCCCAGATGGCGTCTGCCGGGATTATTCTGGGAGCGGGGCTGCTGGGTGGGCCAGTTAGCGGCTCACAGGTGGTTACATCGTCGATTTTAGGTGCGGGAAGCGCAGATCGGATCCAGAAAGTGCGCTGGGGAGTTGCTCAGCAAATTCTAGTTAGCTGGCTACTGACATTGCCGCTTTCCACATTGTTCGCGATGATTGCTTATCGAGTGTTGGAAATATTGAGCTTATGAGTGGGAGATTTTTGTCGAAAATCAGCAGCCTGCGCCAGACAATTTTCCGGCGTAAACCCAATCACTTTCTTGCCCGGCTGACCGAGCAATCGGCACTGGTGGTCGAAGGCACTGCGGCACTGCAAGATTACATGAAGAAACCGAGCAAGAAGAATGCGGCACAGGTACGCCAGTGTGAGAAACAGGCGGATGAGGTGCGGCGGATTCTCATTGATGAGTTGAACCGCACGTTTGTGACACCGTTCGACCGCGAAGACCTGTTCGGACTTTCGCGGGCGGTGGATGATGTACTGGACCATGCTTACAGCACGACCAACGAAATGGACATTCTGGAAGTCGCGCCAAACAATTATCTGCAATTGATGGTAGAGATGCTCCACAAAAGCGCCGAGGAAATTCATCTGGCAATGGAACGTCTCGAACACCATCCGAATGTGGCCGACACTCACGCCGTGCGTGCAAAAGCCATCGAGAATCAGATGGAAACCCTGTACGCGGAAGCCATCGCGGATTTGTTCAAAAAACCGTCGGATTTGGAGGATGTGGTCGAAATGATGAAACTACGCGAAATCTACCGGCACATGCTCCATGCCGTGCAGAGTGCGGAAGACGCGGCGAATATCATCAGTGATATTGTCGTCAAGTTTTATTAAGCCCGCCAAGCATATGACCTACATCTTCTCGCGCAGGCCGCCTTCTTCGTGAATAAATATCCACCCGGCGATTTCACCAATATCCCATCCATGATTGACCGTCCACTCGCGATCCGCCGGGAAAGCGCGATCCAGTTCGCTGGAAGTGATATTCATTGTGGCGTGCATATCTATCTGCGCGATGATTGCCGCAATACGTTCTTTCCAACGGGCCATATTTTCGGGTGTCAAATCGACCCAACCGTCATGCGCATTCTGGCTTTTGATGACCGGGCCGCGCAGCATCGTTTTGCCATCCGGCAGCAAAATGGGAATACCAATACTGAGTATCGACGACCGCAATTCCTGATTCGATTTCACTTCTTGCAGACACATATCGCTGATGTCCCCGGCACGTGGTTCCAGAACATCATCCATCAAAGGGAACATCAGTTCCAGTAGATGAGCTTCAAAGAGCAGTTTGCTCAGGCGAGGCGGGCCCAGGAATTCAAAGGCCACACTGCGCACCTCATGTTTGTGTTCCAGTTGTTTCATACGATGCAGCACCGATTCGCGCAGGAATCCCGCCCGATAGGTTGGCCCCATCACCGACGCATCCAACGCGCTGACAATATCCTTGCCAGTACTGCCGCCCAGAATTTCCTCAATTACCGTCTGAGCAATTTCCTGCGGTGTGATGAACATCATTTGCCCCAGCGTGGTGATTGCCTTGAACTCGTCGAGACTGAAAACCCCATTCTCGCCGGTATCAATAAACACACTCTCCAGTGGTCTGCCCAGTGATGTACCAAAATGGCGATTGTTGTCCAGTGCATCCTCAACCGGCACAGGCTCTGTGTTGTCCCACAATTCAACTGCATTACCTCCCACTGCCACCGGACCATAGGCGATGCGTTTCCAGGCAATGGCAGCGGTTGGCTTCACTTCCTTGACCACCGTTGGGCCATCAGGGGTGCGGGCCAGCAGGAAAATCAAGAGGCTGTGTGCGCCTGCCATCGCCGCTTTACTCAGCAGCACACGGCTTGGCTTTTCTTCACCATGCGTAAAGGGAATATTAAGACCCATGCCACCCGTGCCACTCGTGCCCACCTTGATAAAGACCTGTGTCCGTGCTTCGCGAAACGCCTGATACAGAATCTGGACATGACGCACCAGTTGGGGGGTATACTGGGCAATCATCAATTCTTCAAGCCGCCTATTCAGCTCGTCGCGTTCAGGTAGTGCGTCGCTCCGGGTGATACTCCATACATCGTGTGACTTCGCAAAAATGTTCTGATAGGCCAGCCCGGTTGCTGTGTTGACCGAGTCGATAACAATATCGGCCATATGACCGTTTAGACTCTCTGCCGTGCCGGTAATCACCTCATACAAAAAAGACGACTTCAGCATTTCCTCATCAAGATTGTCATAAATATCGGCCAGCAATTGGTTACGCATGGCCGGGTCAGAATAGAGTTCACGCGGGTGGACGTCTTTTAATGCGGACCGGACGAACAGGTTGCCCCACACCGGGATAATCTCAATGGATTTATCATGCCGCAGGTCTTCTAACACACTCTGAATTTCGTGTGCTTCGTTTTCGCGCAGCGAGGCGACCACAATACGGGCCGGGGCTTCATTCAACAGTAATTTGCATACCGCCTCGCCCACCTGCCCATATGCACCCAGCACAAGCACGTTCTTCCCACGAATATCCACTAAACAACTCCTTATTAACATGCAACATTTGGTGAATTCATTGTAACTGAGTTGGGTCAATTAGGTGATAGCCATTTCGTGCGTTACTGTTATACTTGATACGCAACCAATTCATGCGATGTCGATGGGACTGTTATGGCTACCGATCTTTCAGGGCAAATTTTTGGGCATTACAAATTACAGGAAATTCTCGGCACAGGTGGTATGTCTCTGGTATATCGGGCACGCCAGACCAATATCGACCGCGATGTTGCCATTAAAATCATGGCCCCGGCGCTTTCCAGCCAGCAGAACTTTGCCAGACGCTTCAAGCAAGAGGCCGAAGTCTTCGCCAAACTCGAACACCCACATATTGTGCCGATTTATGATTATGATCAACATGAAAAATATCTTTATTTAGTACTGCGCTTGATTCCCGGCGGCAGTCTGACCGAACGACTCGACAAAGAAGGTAAGGATTTTCCGCTGGCCCTCGCCGCAAAAATCGTCGAGCAGGTAGCTGATGGATTAGCTTATGCGCATGAAAACAAAATCATTCACCGCGATCTGAAACCGGGCAACATCCTGCTGGACAACGATGATAACGCCTACATCATGGATTTTGGGATTGCCAAAGTGATCACCGAGACCAAAGGCGGAGCCATGTCCGCCCTGCTGGGGACACCCGCGTATATTGCCCCTGAGCAGTGGCAGTCCGGCATAATTGATGCCCGGGCCGATATTTACAGTTTGGGTGTGGTGGTGTATAGGATGTTGACCGGCGAACTCCCGTTCAGCAATGCCTCACCGTTTTATTTGATGTACAGCCATCTACATGAGGCTACTCCCCACCCCAGCCACCATAAAGACACCATTCCGCCAGCCATCGACGACGTTGTTCTGAAAGCACTCGCCAAACGCCCTGACGAACGCTACCAATCCGTGAAAGAATTTGCGACTGCCTTTACCAACGCCGTCAAAGAGCACTCCGCCTCCAAACCCGAGGCGGATACTCAGGCCCTGCTGGATACGTCGGGGCGACGCGCCTTCCGGCCTGAAAGCAAGCGCGACAGCCGTCTGGATAAACTGTGGGTGGCGCTGGAACGTAATACAGGCCATATGTATGTAACGCCCGATGTGGACGAGTTGTTTGATGTCAAGTCCGACCGCCAATTCAAAGGGATGGAAGATATTTTCGACGAACTGGAGCGTCCAAGTTCATCCTCCTACAATACACGCCGCCTGAGCGATTTGCTCGAACAGATCAAAAAAGAGCAGTCGTTCTTAGGCATCAAAGCCCAGCGGGTGAAGCTGCCGCAGGGGATAGCTGAGAAGTTTGACCGCGAATCCGGGCTGCTGGTGATCGCCATAGACCCGGACAGCCCCGCCGCCTCGGCTGGCCTGTTCATGGGCGATTTGATCATCAATCTGGACGGCGAACCGATGAAACATCAGGACGATCTGATTTCCGTGCTGGACGACACCCGCATCGATAAGTCGGTCCAGATAGATTATTTGCGCACGGGTGAACTGCATAAAGCCGCAGCAACATTAGTCAAGCGCCATATGGGCAAGTCCACACTCTAGGAATAGCATTTTATGATCGTATGTATGGGCGAATTGTTGATTGACTTCGTTGCGCTTGAACGTGACACCACTGTTGGACAGGCCGAAACATTTCAAAAAGCACCCGGGGGCGCACCTGCCAATGTGGCGGTTGGCTGTGCAAAACTCGGTGTGCCGACCGCATTTATCACCCAGCTTGGCGACGACCCTTTCGGTCATTTCCTTAAGGCAACCCTTGAGGAAAACGGTGTTGATACCTCCGGTGTCGTCTTTACCAGCGAGGCGAACACGATGCTGGCCTTTGTCGCAGTGGATGCCACCGGCGAACGCGATTTTGCCTTCTATCGCAATCCCAGTGCCGACATGCTGATGGAGGTCGATGATCTAAACACCCATTTGCTTGAACAGGCGGACATTTTTCATTTCGGCTCAATCACACTCATCCACGAGCCGATGGCGACCACCACCCTGTCAGCCGTGAGAAAAGCCCGTGAAAGTGGCGCGATCATCACCTATGACCCCAATCTGCGTCATGTGTTGTGGCCCTCTGCTGATGCCGCACGAGATGGCATAATGCGTGGCTTGTTTGAAGCCCATGTCGCTAAAATGAATGAAGGCGAACTGGCATTTCTACTCGAAGAAATCGCGTTGGGTGGAGCTGAGGATATGGTCGATGCGGCACGCGATCTGTGGCATGACCGGCTTAAACTCCTGATTATCACGCTGGGAGAACACGGCTGCATCGCCGTCACCCTAACCAACTACTGGACGATGCCCGCCTTTGACATCGTTGTTGAGGACTTGATTGGGGCTGGTGATGGCTTTATGGCAGGCATATTATCCGCGCTTCATGAAGCCGGGGACATCGACTCAATCATGGATGGTGAATCAATGCAGGCCATGTTGCGCCGGGCCAATGCCATCGGTGGGATCACCGCCACTCGCCGGGGAGGCATCCCCGCTCTGCCAACCCTGGATGAAATTGAGGACATTATAGGTTAATGCTACTGCGCGACGGGCGTTCGTGTCGGCTGAATCACGGGTTCACTGGACGTGTCGCCTATCTCGCCATCCCTGAAAATACGCAGCGCCAACTGTTTCTCGACGGGCAGCAGGTCAATCCTGAGCGGCACTTCCGCTGTCGCCGACACCAACTCTTCCCCAATAACATTTCCCGTCATCGGGTCCCAGAATTCAACCCGATAGTCACCGGGCGGTAACTGCGGCAGATTCAGACTGAAATTGAGCGGGGTAATGGCCTCTCCGGCCTGTACTGTTTGCCATGTGTACTCGCGATTATGTATCCATACCAGTGCAACACCCATGTCAATATCAGCCAGCGCCAGTGCCCGCAGCGGCGCAACATAATCGGTCACTTCCAGATAGGCCAACTGAAGCCAGTCTTCACCCAGATTATCCAGCACAATCGTATGATTGCCTGCGGATATGGGGAAGTTCAGGATCAGGTCGCGTGTTCCGGTCGCCAGATCAAGGCGGGTGCGCGGTTCACCGTCTATTTCAACCAGCAGTTGGGCCGGAGCCGCTGTTGATACATTTTCAATAGCCACTATCAGTTCCGTATCCACTGGCGGCGAAATAACAAATGTCTGGGGCTGGCTGTGCTCTGAGTTGAACTGGCGACCATACAGATAACTTGTTGTCAACGACACTGGCGGCGCAGACCCGTCTGCCGTCACATGGAAAATCGTGTCTGGCAGGGTGGCGCTGCGAAACTGGCGATTAAAATCTTCCAGCCGCAGCGGCAGATACTCAACCGCCGCATCCGAAACAAGCCCTGGCTCGAACAATTGGAAATCAACCTCATCCCACGCAATATCGCGCGTGAAAAGCGCAATCGGTATATGCTGCCCGTACAAATCGAGCGGGTCAATATAGGTGTCCCACCACCACGGCATTGCGCTTCCCGCAGCACCGCTCATCACCGCCGCCCACTGCGTATTGCGGATATGCACACCGCTTTCGTCATCACCGGTTGGCTCGAACCAGGGATTCAATGAAAACTCTGTTACTAGCACCGGGCGCTCGGCAATGGCGCTGGCGAATACAACATCCTCAAACGTTTCTTCGACCTGCTCTTCGGCAGCACCAATCGGGCGATCCTGATACACAAACGACTGGGTGAAGTCGATATTCATCCCCTGCTCTATCACCACATTGTTCTCACTGAGGCCGACCGTCACCAGATGGTTGTTAATATCATCCTCTCGCAGACTTTCAATCAGCGAGTTTACCCACTCTACGCCATCTGTGGTTGTAAATCCTGCCATTTCATCCAGCCGGTCCATAATCTCCCACGCGAAAACATGGGTGCTATATCCCCACCGGGCGACAATATACCGCAGGCGTCGCTCCAGCAGTTCCTGTGATACACGGTCGCGGTAGACCCCCGCCGGACCATTCAACGACCCCGAAAACCGCGAATTATAGGGATTGCTGGCGAAATCAACAGCCTGATCAGGGCGGGGTGGATCACGGGGGATAACCACTGGCGGACCCGGATAGGTCTGGAACGCGCGATGCCAGATCAGCACAAGTTGAACATATATGCCCCGCGCTTCGGCTTCTTCGAGAATACGGTCCAGCCGCCATGCCGACTCCTGACCAAATCCGCCATATTGTCCAGCGGGCGCTTCCCATTCCAGTCCGATAAACCACGGCACATCAATATACAGCCGCGCATAATTCCCACCAACGGCTTGCAGGCGGTCCAACCACTCGATATAGGTGAAAATCCCGCCGCCTTCCTCCCATGACCATGCCAGATTCTGTCCCACCGGGAAAAAAGGCGTACCATCATCGTAGGCAAAATAGCGATTATTACCCGCTACCCGCACAAACCCGCGATTGTCGCTTTCCACGACGCTGAAACGACCCTCTGTAACACCGTCACGTGCTGCCCCGTTTATCTCGGCGAACACTGAATAACGCCAGCGCCCTACTTCGGTCGGGGTGAAACGGACACGCCACTCGCCTTCTCCGGCGATTTCGAGCACCTCAGCCTCACAATCACTTTCACAGGTTTGCTCATAGGGCTGCATGTAAAACGCAGGCACTTCATAGCGCTGGCTGGTCGGGGAGGTAAAAGTCGCCATCACATTTGCATCGCCCGGATCATAGGGATTATCGATGTCCGCATCAAGTGTGAAGCTGATTTCGAACAGCTCATACAAGCCGATGTCATCGCTCTCCTGTGCCTGAGTACGGGGCAAGAGCGGGAGCACCAACGATATGAGAAGCAGTGGAAACAGGAATCGTCGCATAGAAAGTCGTTTTTTCATTTCACGGGATACCAGGGACGATTATGCTTAAGGTAGCGCGGTTTTTCAATTGGCGATCCGCCTACGCAGTTTTTCCATGACCGCCAGCAGATGACGGTATGGCACAAAATCAGGTTACATTGCTCCGACCAGAGCAACGCTTTCCCGCCGCGCCTTTGCTCAGAGCACCACAATGTGCTAAGATGCCCACTGTTCAAGAGAAATCATCAAGGGACAAACTGCATGTCGCGTCGTGCATTGAGTGGTTACGTTGTCTTAAATGTTGTCATTTCGCTGGGCATGGTCTTTCTGGCGATGTATCTGTGGGACAACGTTTTGAATCCAGAAGAAACGGATAACGATCCGGTTATTCCACAGGCCCGCACCGTTATCATTACCTCGACGCCTGTGCCGGGTGAATTACCCGCTGCTGCCTATGAGGGCACGATTTCGGCGCTGGAAGATCAGGTGGATCAGGGCGGGGTTACTCGTGCCCCGGCACCAACTTCCAACTCTCGTGAGCCAACTCCTACGCTCGACCCCGCCATTGAGGAACTCGGTGTGCCAACCCTCCGTCCTGAGTTTTTA
>JAKEEQ010000428.1 GCA_022616515.1 Chloroflexota bacterium
GGGTGGGCTGCCAGTCCCGAATATAATCCAGCACCAGCGGACATAACACCACATCAAAACTGTTATCCGCAGCGAAATCAAGCGGTTGGGCGAGGTCGGCGCGGCGCACATCAACTCTGTCGATGAACCCGGCGACCTTCTCCAGCGTAATGTCTACGAAACGCGGCGTAACATCCACTGCCTGCACAAAGGCAGCACCATGTTCCAGCAGCCACCGCGCATAATCACCCGGTCCACAGCCTGCATCAAAGACGCGCAAACCTGTAACGTCCGGCAGCAAGGACAGCGTGTTGGGGCGTTCGTAGTAGGCGTTGTGGGGTTTGGTGTTAACCGCTGCGGCGTAGCGGTCCGCGAACTGTTCGTAGTTCTGTTCGCCAAGTGGTTTAGACATTTCCGACTCCCATCGCTACAATTGAAGCAACCCATCTAACCACGAGAACGCCATGATGTCAAATCTGCAAAAGCTCAATCAACTCGCCCAGAAACTCAACCGTGCCGTCAATGTTCAGGCCGTGCTGGATGATGCGTTGGCAACGGTTATTGAGATGATGGGTCTGGAAACCGGCTGGATTTTCTTGAAAGATCCGGAAAATCAGGATAAATGGGCCGGACACGGTTATTCACTGGTCGCCCATCACAATCTGCCCCCCGCCCTCGACCTCGAAAATCCTCATGCGTGGTATAAAGGCTGTGACTGTCAGGGTTTTTGCAACAAAGCTAAATTGACCGAAGCCTACAACGAAGTGGAGTGCAGCCGCCTTGAAGGCTTGAGCGGAAGTGGTGATACGGGGGGCCTGACCGTTCATGCTTCTGTTCCGATGTACGCGGGCGAAAAAGTCGTCGGCATCCTGAACGTTGCCGCCACCGATTGGAGTGATTTTTCGGCGGAGGCGCTGGATCTGCTTTCGCTGGCGGGCATTCAGATGGGCGAGGCCATCGAACGGGCATGGCTCTATGACCGTTTGCGTGACCGCCGCGCCGGTGAACAGGCCCTGCTGCTTGAGTTATCCAATCAACTGCTGGAAAAGCCCTCGCTGGATGATATGGTGTGCTGTCTCATTGACAACATCCGCATCATTATGGACGTAGATGCCGGGGCACTCCTGCTGCCGGATGAGTATCGTGAATCTTTTATATTCCGGATTGCCGATGGCTGGCAGGTTGACCCGGTTGCCAGCGGCATCGTGCTGCCGCGCAACGCTATTCGCCAACTTGAGCAAGCCATTGAAGAAAAACGGGCTGTCGTTGTACAGGATGTTGGCGACATTCCGCAATGGTTAGCCCGTGAACAATTTGCCAGCCATATCTATGTGCCTTTGATTGCCAATCGGGATTGTATCGGCGTGCTGACCCTCAACAACCGCCAGCCCCGCGATTGGACCGAGGATGATCTGCGACTGGCCCAACTGCTGGCAAATCAGGCGGCGATTGCCATTGAAAAAGACCGCTTGCATGAACAAGAGTTGAAGCGCGAACGGCTTGAACGGGAGCTTGAATTGGGGCGCGAGATGCAGCTCCGCCTCCTGCCCAAACACGCCCCGGAAATCGAGGGTTGGGATATTGCCGCCTTCTATCAGGGGGCGCGGCTGGTCAGCGGTGATTTTTACGATTTCTTCTGGCTGTCGGATACAAAACTCGGCATGGTGATTGCCGATGTAGCCGATAAAGGCGTCCCGGCAGCGCTGATTATGTCGTTGAGCCGCACGATGCTGCGCACGGCAGCCTTCCAGCATCCCGACGACCCGCAAGCCGCCCTACATGAGGCCAACCGCCTCATGTTCCGCGATAATGACAGCAACTTTTTCATCACCTGCTGGTATTCGGTGCTGGACGTTGAAAGCGGTGAACTGATTTTTAGCAACGCCGGACACAATCCCCCCTTTGCTGCCAGCGATCATGAGGTGATGCCTTTACATGCAAAAGGGACGGTGCTCGGCATCTTTGAGCAAATCCCGCTGGAACGTGGTCAGATTGACATGGCGGCGGGTGATGTGGTGGTCTTTTATACGGATGGCGTGACCGAAGCGATGAATCCCTACTATGAAGAGTTTGGCGAAGAAGGCTTGCAGCGCGTGATAGAAAACTGCCACACCGGCTCTGCTCAGGACATTCTACAGGGCATTGTCCGTGCGGTACGGGAATTCACCGGGGATGCGCCCCAATCCGATGATTTAACGCTGTTTGTGGTGAAACGGAATTGACGATGGAACACGACGAGAGCAATTCATCACGTATTGTCGAGGATGTGCACGGGCAGCGCCGTTATACGCTCAATACGCTGGTTGATAAAGTCATCCGCCAGTTTGTGGAGGAAACAGGCGGGCGCGAAGATTTGCTGAGCGAGTATGACACCAAAGCAGCGCAGCAGGAAATCGTCCGCGAAGTGACCAATTATGTGCTGGCGATGGATTATGTGTCGCTGCCGCCGCAGGATTTAGCGTGGTTGATGCTGCGGGTCTGGAAGGACCTGTTTCGATTTGGCCCGCTCGAACCCTATCTGCTGGATAACACGGTTACTGAAATCAGCGTCAATAAGATGGATGAGTTTTTTGTGCGGCATGGTTTTGGTGAATTAGAGCGCATCGCGGACGTGCAGTTTGATCATCCCGCCGACTTTGAGCAGTTATTGGAGCGGGTGCTGGCCCCGATTGGCGTGCGACTTGAGGATGACCCGTTTCTGGAGGTTGGCATTCAATTGGAACAGCGCCCGATACGTCTGTCGCTGGTTGGCCCTCCCATTCAATCTTTCTATACGGGGATGCTGCGCCTGCATCCCGCCACGCCCATTCCGCTGGACGCCATTCTGCCCGCTGAAGCCGCCGACCTCGTACACAAAATCAGCGCAGCCGGGCACGGGCTGTTGGTTGCGGGTGAGGTGGGTGTGATGAAAACCAGCCTGCTGGGTCATTTGATTCCGGAGGATAAGTCCGTTGTGCTGGTCGAACGTGCCCGCGAAATCCGCCAGAGCTTTTTGCCAGATGGCACAATTATCATCAGCGACCCCGCGCAGTCCTTCAGTGACCGCCTCAAAGAGAGCCTTACACACAGTCCCGATGTGATTGTGATTGATGAAATTCGCGGCGATGAGGGCGAGGGATTCTGGGATGTGTTGAACGGCGAGGCGCAGCTTATAGCAGCCATTCGCGGCAAAACGGTTGCGCCGCGTTTGCACAGTGCCTTCTCGATGGGCATCCGCAAAGCCTACCACACCATTGAGCAGGAAACGGTCAACGCCGCACTGATGGCGAAATTTCCGTTCGTGATGGGCTTAACAGTGCCCATTGGCGGAACAGAGCCGCGCTTTGAATTTCTGGGACAGTGGGCGGATGACATGGGCCTTGAGCCGCTGCTGCACTGGCAGGATGACGCCATCATGCGCACGGACATTCAGCCGCGTCAGGCGTTGGGGTGAAATTTATCTGACGGGTGGAATGTCTTACGTGTTTTGTGAAGTAAAAGTTGGTACATTTAAAGTAATGAGTGTAAGTCTGTTGATAAGTGGCTATCACTGGCTTCCGAACTTAGCTTGTATATCTTTCTTGAGTTCTTTTCACAATATAATCAGCTATTTCCATAGCACGGAAACTTATATGATCCCTCTTTTGTCAGAATAGGCTATGGAAAGCCGTTGATGCAGGCGACAAGCCGATGTAAAGCCTGAGCCAGGTCAGGCATGGGAAACACCAGCAA
>JAKEEQ010000429.1 GCA_022616515.1 Chloroflexota bacterium
GCACTCGCGCCGAACACGCTCGTGGGCGCAACGTCGAACAGTGATTTCTGCTCCCACGTCGCGCGGATCTCCGCACCCGGGCTCGCGGCGAACAGCGCCGCGCCAGTCAAGCCTATGCTCAACTGGTGGGACGGTTGGTGAAACAGGTGGGAGGTGGACGATGAGCAAGAGGCATGACACTGCCAAGTTGGACGCGCTGCTGGCCTCAGTAACTGAGGACATGCTGGGTGATGAAGTACCCCAGTATTTCAACGACACCAGCATCAAAGTGGAGCGCATTCTGCTAGAGATGGTGCGCCCTGATCCTGTGCAGCCGCGGCGGGTGCTTCCAGAGCCATTGCATCGCAAGGTTCACAACAATCGTCTCACGCCCACGCAGGCGCTGCGTGAACTGGTGCAAGTAGCGCAGGTTGCCTCTCGGCAGCAGGGACGACCCTTTGCTAATGTGCTGGAACTATTGCCCGATGCTGAAAGTGACAACGAATTACCTGACAAGCTATCGCCTGAAGAAGACATCCTGCGTGACCTCGTCAATCTCGCCGTCACCATTCGGGATGATGGGCAGGTGAATCCTTTGACGGTGGTGGATGTGTCGCAGGGCGTGACGCGCCTGTATCGGATTGAAACGGGCGAACGCCGCTACTGGGCGGCATGGCTGCTGAGTGATTTCATTCCCGGTTATGAAAGCAATGGGATGATTGATTGTATCGTTATTCCTGTGGAGAAAGCCTCACCATTTCGTCAGGCGAAAGAGAACACTGCCCGCAAAGGACTGACGGCCATAGCCATGGCGCGACAGGCGGCACTGCTGCTGCTCACCGTGCATGGCTACAAGATACCCAATGAGGCTGTAACCAACGACTTCTACCGTCAGGCGCTGGAACTTGATCTACGTACAAAACGCGAATATACAGAAGCGATTCTCTCCGCAATGGGTGGTATCAGCAGGATGCGGTTCAGTCAATATAAATCGCTGCTTCGTCTATCTGATGACGGATTGGAGTTGGCAGACAGACGTAATTTGGATGAGCGTGTCTTACGGCCTATCTTGTCTCTTCCTCCAGACGTGCATTCGGAAATGATTCAACAGATTGTTCAACTCGATCTCACAAGCCGACAAGTAAAAGCAATCATTGAACAGGGAGAAGACGGTAAATCCACAACAGACGAAAGGTATACGCCAGCTACAAGGCTTGCCCGCTCTGTAGTCAAGGGAATAGAGAAACAAACACCGCAAGAATTCGCACAGGCTATGGTGGAACAACACCATGATGTTCACATGGCGTTTGCTTATTTAAGTCGCCTTGAGCAATTTGTAATTGCAGCAAAGAAATCTTTACTAGGTGAATAATGTAAACCCGGGTTTACATTATCGGAGATAAACAGCATGGAAACTCGTTCCAGAGCACCGCCCATTAAAACAAAAACCCACCAGTTCGACACAGGCGGGCAACGGCAAATTTTACTCTGAAATGTTCACACTCTCAGAGTAGCACAGCTTGAGCCAGTCTGCAACTGCATAACGTCACTTTATCTGCTTTCTCATCAGATTCGTTGCTTCGGATTCGCAGGTGACATCTCATGACCTCAGTTCAGGCTGAGCTTTGTTCAACGCGCCTCGGTGCTGAACCAAATACTCTATTCCATGCGCTGGATGCTCATGAGCGTGGATGGTCGGTCATTCCCCTGCGTGGTGGTAAACATCGCGTGTCAGGCAAGCAGCCTCGCGGTGCATGGCATCAGTGTCAGAAGCAGCAAGCCACTGAGCAACAACTCAGGCGTTGGTTCGCAAATGGCTGTAGCGCATACGGGGTGATTTGTGGCGCTGTCTCGAATTTGATTGTCATTGATTTCGATGATGTAGCGGTACAGGCCGAGTTCATAAAGCGTTTCCCACACCTGATGAATACCCGCATTGTCCAGTCGGGTCTGCGGGGAACCCTGCATATCTATCTCAAGACAGACTTCCCGGTGAAAACACAAAAACTGCGCGGAGGCGACCTCAAAGCCGAAGGCAGTTATGTGGTTGGTGCCGGCTCACAGATTGCCGGCGGCGTGTGGAAAGTCATCAAGGATTGCCCACTCTATGCCATTTCGCAGGACGAACTCGACGCAGTTATCGCCTCGTTTAGCCTTGCACAACTGCCATCGTTTGACCTCGCCAACGTGCAAGAACGGATGGGAACACCAGACACTTGTATCCGTACCTACCAGCTACTTGTCGATCAGCTCGGCAGTCGGAATGAGGCGCTGTTTCGCACCAGCTGCTCAATGCGTGATGCAGGTTATGGTCTGGCTGATGTCATGCCACTGTTGACCTCCGTTCATGCTAGGCAGCATCCCGTTGGTCAACATCATCGGGAAACAGAACAACAGCGTTACGCAGAGGCCGAGCGCACACTACACAGTGTCTTCTCACGACCACCGCGACCCCGCTGCCAGAACGTAATGCCGCGCCAAGCTGCCAGCTATGTGGCGAACAGTTTGCGGGAGCGTATCCTGATGTATCCTAGCGGGGTATCGTTCTTGCGAGTGTACGAGGGACTGCGCTTGGTCGGCAAATCCGCAGGGGATAGCATCACCGAAGGCGAGGTTGTGGCATTATTGTCCCCTTATGGAATTGGTCGCCCCACAGTGCGCCAAGCCCTACAATTCACTGTTTCCCCCGCTCCCAGACCCTCGCCCCATGCTGATGCTGATATAACGATACTGGATAACTCTCCAAAAACATGCGTTTTTGTACCAGAGACAAGTGGTGACAAAAAGCGCGGACGACCTGCTCGGCGCTATCTCATGCCCAGTGTTGAACAGTTGTGCAAGATATTTAACGTTAGGCCCAAGGGCAGCGATCCTATTGCCCTGCCCGATATTCGGTCAGCACAGAGCTATCGTGCGGCCTTGAACCGTGAACTTATCCAGCGTCGTCCGGGCAAATATTCACAGAAGTGGCTTGGCAAACGCTTGAACGTGTCGAAGCGCACCATTCAGCGTTATTTGAAGCGTGAAAACATTCAATCACGACAACTGCTGGAGGCAACTCCTATTGAATGGGGCAATGTCAATCAGATACCCACGCGCTACACTGCCAAACGTGCCGGGTTCGACATCCAGCGCTATTTCTTGCAGGATGAGCAGGGCAGACGCTACCCACCGAAGCCTGAAATCGCCAGCAAACTGCTCAAGCAGCATCACTTGGTTTGGTTGATGAAGCGTTCCTGCAACGTGTATTGGTGCGACCCGCAGCCATGCCATCACATCGGCAGTGCAACAGACGATGCCAACTGCGGTATCAGGGTATGGCTGTGTCCCGGCTGATGATTCTGTGGTAGTCATGATGACCATGCCGTCACAGGAGATATCAATTCACCCTAGCGGGTCTATCCCTGACCTACTGCTATCCCCGCAGGGAGGGAGCAAGCCGAAGACCCCGAAGCAGCCCAGCAAACAGCGGAAGCAATCTGTGCGATATTACAAAAACCCATTGCCAGACGACACGGATGAATGGTTGGCCCAGAAGGTCTATCGAGCTACAGGCAGTTTACAGGAAGTCGAGGCACGGCAGTTAGTGGACAAGTATGGGCGCAGAGCCGTGGGACAGGCGTTGGGAAGGATGGAATACCTGCGTGGGCAGGACAATCTGCGAAATCCAGCAGGCTTTATGAAAGTGGCAGCACGAGTCGCATGGCGCACCATCCATGGCTTTGATGTCCCGCTGCCGGAATACAAGTCACCTAAAAGACGCAAACCGCGTAAGACAACTTACAACCCAAAACGAGACCCGCTCTGGCAGTCACAAGGCTATCGGGTCTGGCGTTTGTCATTTGTGGAAGCCCCTATCGAGATTTGGGAGATACCCATGTTGGAGAATGCCCTTGAATTATGATATCACCTCTGTCGCGCACAACGAATCGGGCTAATCCGCTGTGCCCTAACATTGACGACACCGCGCTCTCGCTGCACCTCGCCCTGAACAGTCAGACGTTGTTCTGTGCGAACGGCGGGGCGCACAATCACATTGATGAAACGAAAACCTACAGGTCGTCATATTTTTGAGGGCGAAGGTGATTAGAATCTGTTCCGGTTGGCAGGCGCAGGGGAAACAATGCCAACAACAACCATGATAGGCAAAGAAGGGTACCGCTTTTTGAGTCTCACAGGTTCTGAAGTTGTACAGTCGGCAATGACGACAGCGGCTCCTTCTTCTGCAAAACACCTCGCGATTCCAGCCCCTATACCCCAAGCATCGCCTATGATGACGGCAACACGATCTTTCAGTCGCATATTTACTCCTTGTAGCTCACAGTGTTGTGCAGCTTCAAATGCTTGCATACCATTAGATTTGTCCTGATGCTCCCCAATTATCAAGCAATTGCTTGTATTCGGGGTCCTCGTAACGGGTCAGCAAGAACGCGGGTACGTAATCTGGCAACTCGCCCTGTGTGATATGCGCTGCCAGCAACTCTGACGCACCGCATGACACTTGCATCCCAAAACCACCAAAACCACCCAATATGTAGGCTCCAGCTACAGGGATGGGTCCGATTAGGGGGCGATTTTCCTGTGTACGTGTGTAATAACCTCCATCTATGAATGGCTTTGGCATCCGTTCCAGATAGCTGGCTAGACCGGGTATCACATTTGCCATGCCTCGTAAAACAATTTCAGGATAGTGTTCATCAATGGGAATCGGGAACAGAGGCTGTTCGATATGGTCGGCATGATAGTCCCATTGCAGCAACAAGCTGTCACTTTCTCCTGTACCTTCAGCACGACCATGTACCCCAACCGGCAATTCTTCTAACATCCAGCGTGTTGCTTCCGACTCTGCCAAGAATTCCTTTTCCTCCTCTGACCATGACAGACGTACTGGATCATTCCAGATTAACAAAGGCATATCACGCGGAATGATATGCAGGTAGTCATTGAACATCATCTTAAGGTGTAATTCACTGTAGACAGGGATTTCTATATTCATCATCTGACCCACAATTGCCTGCAAGGGTCCGGCTGCGTTCACAAAGATACGTGTTGAGATTATCTCGTTACCATTCCTACCATCTATTCCTGATCGCTTCAATTTTGCCACCATTGACAATCACATCTGCGACTTGTCCGCTTCGGAGTTGTACGCCGCATTCTCTGGCTTTTTCCAGCATGTACATGCCAAATTGCTGTGCCGCGAACCATCCACAGCGACGTGTATGAAGGACTGCGACGGTGCGTTTGGTCAGATAAGGGAAATACCGTTGAATCAGATCTCCATCCAGCAGAAGGTCGGCTCCCTGTGGGGCATCAAAAATGCCGTGTTCGCCGAAGGGTGTATAGATTGGGTCACTCCCTCGTCCATGATGGATACGTAATGGACCTGCACCGAGTCTGGAAATCTCTTGTGCGCCTGCTATCAAGCTGTCAACAGAATCCGTATTAGCAGTAGCGTAAACATATCCACGGCGGTTCATATGGAGTCTACCCGGTGCTTGCTGATGCAGTTGCTCAAGCATATCAATACTACGGTTCATCAAGCGTACCATTGCATCGCCCGGACCCGGCCACCAGTTGCGGTAACTTTCGGTTGATTTGTCACTGGTCATTGTCAAGGGAGGGAGAGGGTCAACCAGCATAATATTTCGCATCTGATGATGGACAGCAAGCTGATAGGCTATCGATACCCCTGCTATGCCCGCCCCACAAATCACGACATCAGCACTAACGTTAGTCATCGCCTTCCTCCATTACTTGTAAGCAGGGACGTTGTTGAGTTGTTGCCGCTTCTTCAATTATCTGGTTCTCGCTATCAATTATCACACCATATCGGTAGTCACATCGAGTAAGACCATATCGGTAAATGCGCCGCCGATGTCCACAGCAGGCAACATATCAGATGATGTCATGAGGATTTGCCACTTGCTTCATCTGACCGGAGTGCTTCTAATAATCTTGCGCTTGCCCGTTTGAGATGCTCTGTAAGGGTATTAACCGCTGTTGGGATGTCGTTCGCCTTACATGCCGCTAAAATAACCTTATGTTCGGCTTCCCCCACGGCGCGGAAATCCGACCCCAGTGTTTCGTAAATGCGATAATAACGGGCAAGGTTGCTGTGGGTGTTGGCAACAAGCTTTTTCACTTTAGAAAATTCAGCCCGACTGTATAAGGCTGTGTGAAATTCATTATCTAAGGTGTGCCATTGATGAAATGATAATTCTTTCGCTTCAACGGCAGCCAATATCCCACCCATACGTAACCAATCAGTCTCCATAGTCAATGGAATCGCACGCTCTAGTAGTATCGGTTCAAGCGCAACACGTATCACATAAATTTCCTCTGCCTGTGCCACCGATAATCGGGCTACAAACGCGCCACGTCCGCTAAACATCTCAACAAATCCCTCTGCTTCGAGTTGTACCAACGCCTCGCGCACTGGAATTTTGCTCACTCCATAATCATGGGCAATTTGATCCTGTCGCAGGGGTTCTCCACTGGAAAATTTGCCGTTGATAATCTCACGACGCAATCGGTCATAAACTGTATTGGCTGTGCTCATTATTTCACCGCCAATCGATAAGCGGTTGGGTCAAGCTGAACGTCAATCAGGGTAGCTGTGTTGCCCTTCACTGCCGCTTGAATTGCCACTTCACACGAACGAATATCTTCCACACGGTAATACTGAAACCCGTACCCGGCACTAATCAGGCTGTAGTCAGGGTTCACAAAGGTCGTTCCAAATACCGTTTTGTCATGGCGGAACTGTGCGTTTCGAATGAGGTCTAAAGCATTGTCATTCATCACAATGACAATAACAGGCAAATCCATTTCAACAGCGAGGGATAGTTCCCCGATGACCATGGCCAGACCTGCATCTCCCGTAATGCACAGACAGACCTGTTGTGTGGTTTTGGCGGCGGCGATGGCAGCAGGTATGCCAAATCCCATTGCAGACAGTCCGTTGGATACAAAATAGCGATTCGGCATCTTTGCTTGCCAGTTGAGCGCGGTAAAAATTTTATGCGACCCTACATCTGTAGTAATAATCACATCGTCAGCCGTATGCTCACGAATGACACGCAATACGTCTTGTGGGGTAATCCTTCCTGCGGCTGCCCGGGGCATAGGTTTTTGTGCCTGTGTAGCATGGAAAGCCGCAACACGCGCTGATCCCCATGAAGCATCAATCGTGCTGGTTATATTATCGGCTAACAAACCCAGC
>JAKEEQ010000430.1 GCA_022616515.1 Chloroflexota bacterium
GCCGGTGAAGCGCGTGTAAATGTTGGTCAGTTCAATAGCGAAAACCGGCGCCGGGATTGGCCCGGTGTCGGGGCGTTTGTCCAGCGTGTCATAGAAGACGTGCCAGTTCTCCGGGCCGGATGTGGCATAGCGTTTTTCGTTGTTCATCGAACGGCGTACCGGGGTCGTGCGGGTCAATTCTCCGAAGAAGCCAACCATTTCCATGACTTCCTTCTGTGTATTGAATTTGACGAATTCCCACGCCTCGTTCTCGTGTTCCGCACCCTTCAGAATCCAGGCCGCGCCTACGCCCAACTGGTGACGCTGCGATTTCCACTTGGGCCAGAATTGGACATCGAAATCGCCTTTCTTCAAACCCGCATTGATCAGACCGCCAGACCAGAAGCCGCCAGCCGGGGTCATACCCAGCTTGCCGCTGGTGAAGAAGCCCTGAAGCGTTTCGCCGGTGCCCATTTCAAGACTTGGCGTCAGCTTGTCTTTGGTCAGGGAGACGACAAATTCAAGGGTCTCGACCATTTCGGGACTGTTTGCCATCGGCTTGGGCCAGTTCCAACCACCGCCGCGCCCTTTTGCTTTGTCGTCGTTGGCATAGAATGTTGTCCACATCCATTCGCCGCCGGGCACACGCTCCTCGGCCAACATGTTTGTAGCGTTGACGAAGAACCAGGGCGTCCAGCTTCCCCACAAGCGGTTCGTCCAGCCATAACCGAACGAATCTTTGCCCGCGCCAATGCCAGTCATGGCTTTGGCGTATTTTACGAAATCATCTTTAGTCCACTCTTCGCCGGGCATTTCCAGGCTCGCTTCCTTCAACAGACCAGTATTGAAGTACATATTGGCGGCGTTGAAGTCGCGCGGGAGCTGGTATAGATCGCCCTTGTACATCATGGTTTCGGTCAGGACTGGGCTGACATCGGAGAAATACTCCATCAGATCAGCCTTGGAATCCATCACGCGCTGGGTCAACGCCATAGCCAGCCCTTCACCGGCGTAGAGCTGAGTTGCTTCCGTTGCGGCGTAGCCGATGTTCACAGGTTGCCCGGCGGCGAGCTGCGCCAGGATTTTGCTGGCGACCTCGGCATGGTCAACGCCTGTCACATTCACGTATTCAATATTGATGTTCGGGAATTTCTCTTTGAACGCTGCAACGACCTTAGCATATTCCTTTTCATTTTCCTGAAAGCGCAGCGTTACCGTTTCTTGTCTTGCTGGTGATGAAAAAATCTTGATGCTTGGGACAAGGCCAGCGCCCACCGCTGCTGCGCTCATTGCCACGAGCTTCAGCATTTCGCGCCGACTCAGTTTGTTTGTCATAACGACCTCCCAAAAAATATGAATGCGAAGTGCGAACAAACTCTAATGGGTTAGGCTATCCAATTTCGCTGTGCTGCGGCTCACCACCTCCCAATGGACTAGGCTGGCGTTATTGCCAGATCGAAGTCATTTTCCAAATATCGAGCGCATGGAGACGGGCCTTCGTCCCCAGTAGACGAACTATGTTGTTGTCCGCCCGCGATGGATAGATACGGCTCGTCAGGCTGGTTCGGTTGTTAGCGATGATTTCAACTACCGAAGCGTCGAGGAGAATGCGCAGTTTCAGCGACTCACCGTCTGTCAATCGATGCGGAATATCGCGAGTATGGATGACCTGTACATCATGCAATTCGAGAGCCACTTTACGAACCACAAGACGTTGATGCGCAGCTTCATACAGGATCTCGGTTTGTTCCTGTCCATCTGGTGAGCAGGCAAGGGCGATTCCGCATAACCCATCGGCTTGCGGTTCAAATTCGGCGGTAATATCGAGGGCGAGTCCTGTCACCTCAAGCGATATGGGTTGGGTCAATACCATCGGCCCGTGGTGATAGCGCTGGCCGCGAATGGTTTCCAGTTCGGGAACAGGCGCCATGTTGAGACGGCGCGGGCTGTCCAGGCTCAAAACGCGCGGGATAGCCTGCACCCCAGACCAGCCCGCGTGACGCTGCTCGTTTTCGGAGCGCGCCTCGCGCAGCCAGCCATACATCAGGCGGCGGTTCTGATCGTCAATGCAGGTCAGGGGTGCATAGAGCTGACCGTAATCCAGCACACCTTCGGAAACTGGCGTAAAGCGGTGGTTGTCGTAAGTGCCGACGAAATAGATTACGGATGCAGTGGAAGTGCCAGTATGGCTCGATATAATCAATACCCATTCATCCCCCAGTTTAAAGAAATTTGGGCATTCCCAGAGGGCACCATGCGATTTGCTATCGCTGGTCAGCAGCGGATGGAGATACTCCCAGTCGGTGAGGTTGTGGGAACGGTAGAGGAAGACCGCTCCCCCTATATCCTTGATGCGCGAGCCGATGACCATGTACCAGGCGTCGTCCTCCTTCCAAACATAGGGGTCACGAAAATCCCTGGTCTGGCCTGATTCGGCGGGTACGTTGCGCAGCACCGAGTTGCCTTCGTATTTCTGCCAGGTCAGCAGGTCATCAGTGCTGGTCGCCATACACTGGGTCTGAATCTCATATCTTTCGCCGTGCACTCCCGTGTAGAAGATTGTGGGCAGCCCGTTATCCACAGCACAGCCGGAGAAACACCCACCCTCATCAGGGCCGCCGGGCGTTGGCGCGAGGGCGAGAGGTAAATCTGTCCAATGGATCAGATTGTCGCTGACGGCGTGCCCCCAGTGAATATTGCCCCACATCGGGCCAAAGGGATTGTACTGGTAGAAGAGGTGATAGCGGCCTCTCCACTGGATAACACCGTTGGGGTCGTTCATCCAATTCGAAGGCGGGAGGAAATGATAAACTGGCCGATGGAGGTCACCGACCAACTGCTGCCGGACAGCCAGTGCATTTTCAGAAGTCATAAGATGTCCTAATTTTGCAATAAACAAAAAGCTATGGATCGATCCCAGTAGTATAATTTTGAAAATGTGATCGATCCCAATTTGAGTCACTATACCATCATTTACAGTGCCCTGCAATAACTCCGTAACAACTTTAGGGGATACTGATAGCGACAAGTGCAGGCTATTGCAGCGCGGCTGAACGGCATTTTCGGCAGGACAGTTATGAAAGCTGGCTCTGGCAAGTCAGGACGTTAGCGCTGTTTCCGGGGACGGTATAAGTATCGAACTGCACTTTCATCAACATGCCCAGTGTGGTTTAATTAATCCTAATTGTGATTGACGGTACAAACACAGCACGATAGTGAGTATGTGCAATGTCACGAAGATACACCATTGAAGACATCGCTCAACTTGCGGGTGTAAGCAGGGGGACGGTTTCTCGCGTTCTGAATGGTCACCCATCCGTAAGCGCGAAAACACGCCAGACGGTTCATGAAGTCATTGAAAAACTGAATTACCGCCCCAACTTCAGCGCGCGCCATATGCGCACCAACAGCTCAAATCTGGTTGGATTTGGTTTGATCACGGACGAGGTTATCACCACACCTTATGCGGTGGACATGATCAGCGGCGCGCAGGAGACCTTGTGGGTGCAAGGCAAAGTTATGCTGGTTGTGAATGCCGGTTACGCGACGGATATGACCGAAGCCTCGTTGGAAGCACTGCTAGAGCGGCGTGTGGAGGGTATTATCTATGCTGCTATGTATCACCGCCCGGTTGAGCTACCGCCTCAAATGCCGCAAGTTCCCATTGTACTGGCGAATTGTTTCTCGCCTGAGGGGTTATATACCTCGGTCGTCCCTGATGAAGTGTCGGGGGGGTATGCCGCTACTCGGCGTCTATTGTCTAAAGGGCACAGGCGCATTGGCTTCATCAACCTAGGTGATACCGGTCGAGGCGTTCCACCCCCGCTGCCAGCGTCAAATGGGAGGCTCGCGGGTTACAAAAAAGCCTTGCAGGAATTTGATGTGCCATTCGACGAAACATGGATCCGTTATACCAATCAATCTCCTCAAAGCAATTACAAAATAGCTTATGAAATCATGAGGTTGCCTGTACCACCAACCGCAGTTTTCTGTGGCAACGACCGCACAGCGTTGGGTTGTTATGGCGCACTCTCGGCCCTAGGATTACGTATTCCCGATGATGTTGCCGTCATTGGGTTTGATAATCAACTCGATATTGCACAAGGATTGTGGCCGCCGCTCACAACCGTACAACTACCGCATTAC
>JAKEEQ010000431.1 GCA_022616515.1 Chloroflexota bacterium
GCCCCAACCGAGCTTCCCGCTCCGCCAAATTCGCGTGACTAAAGTCCGACTGTAAATAAGACAAGCGGTATCATCCTCGTGATGGTACCGCTTTTTTTGGGGATTCATTGTATCGAGGCAAAGAAAAACCCCTCTCATGCAGAGGGGTTGCTTGTAACTATCAGCCGGGCCAGACTTCTTCCACTCCACCATGCTGGATGGTGATGCGTTCTTCTATCAGAAATTCCTTATCCGAATCGAAGTCTGAAAACTCGATGCTGCTAATCCAGCAGTTTCGATATATCCAGCGGCGAGTCTCAACGCCTTCGTCCATTGCCACGATTGAAATATCACGGGTGGGCAGGCGTGTGCCGCGTGCCGCAACCGTTTCACGTGTCCATTGATTGAATTGCAGCGTCGCGTCCTGCTGTACCATCTTGGTAACCACGAGTGGCGGATATTCCAGACCGACAGGTTTGCCATCTTCCAATTTCAGACTGTACGATGACAGGCCGGTAACGGCGAAAACACCTGCCACCCGTTCACTGGCAATCTCAACGATAAATTCGTTGGACGACAGGCTGTCCATCGCCTGAATGCCCTGACCCTGTGCCTTGGCCTGATGGTGATAAAAATCACCCTGCTGGTATTGCGGCTGCTGTGGCTGCTGTGGCTGGTAATATTGTTGCTGCTGATACTGCTGTGGCTGGTATTGCTGTTGATAGGGCTGTTGTTGCTGTTGGGGTTGCTGCGGCTCGTCCCCGTATTGGTCAGTCATCCTCTAAAACCTCCAGGAGTGTGTTCTGTCAAAAGGCTTTTGGGCAAGTATACATCACCTGAAGATTTTAGCATAATGAGATTAATGCCCTTCTAGCAAAAGATGCGGTACAATAGTCGCAATTTTGGGCAGAAAGACGCCATTATGCATGCCGACATTCAACACGCGCTTGAAAATGATTCAACCATAGATATTACCACTACCGGGCGCAAAACAGGCCGCCAGCGCCGGAAAGAAATCTGGTTTCACTACATTGACGGGCAAATTTACATCACGGGCTTGCCCGGTTCACGTGATTGGTATGCCAATCTCCGGGCCAATCCCGCCTTCACCATTCATCTCAAGGAGAGCACGCAAGCCGATATTCCCGCAACGGCTACGCTTATAACCGGCGATGCGGAGCGACGGGAGATCATGGCTAAAATCCTGAAAAAACTTAACCAGATGTCCCAACTTGAGGAGTGGGTGGCAGGCAGCCCGTTGGTTCACGTTGATCTGAAAAACGAGGTTTAAGTCAAGAAAACTATTAGTGGAGGCGCTGTAATTTTAAGGTTGCTCTAATGTTGTCCTCACAATTTCTTAAGGGAATCGCGCTAATCTATTCATAGTTACACAAAAGCTGTACAAATACACGACAGAAAAACGTAGACTGTACAGTATTTGGGTAGTGTTGTAGGTAGACTTCGGGCACCCGAAGGTTAACTTAGAATAATATTACGTTTCGCTTGTTTGAGCTATCCCTCCCTCTCCAAACCCCTGATGCACCAAGAGACCGACTATCCCCGGTCTCTTGGTCGTTTTATGTACCCATGTGAAAATTTAGCGCAATCGGGCACGCCGCCACTGTGCGTGAGCCTATCCCCTCATCAATGTTGAGGGGCGGACAGTTTTTGCAAAAGCCACTGATCACGGCAAACGATCATGGCTGTTTTCGGCGGACGCCCCGTTTGTCAGGCGACATAGGGTTTTACCGTTACGCCGAGAGGCCGCCGTTGCTAGCACACCCGATTAAAATCGGGTGCTACGCCAAGCGACATCCACTGAAGGGATGTCGAAGTCCCTTCAGTGGACTTTGTTTTCGGCTAGCCGCAGACTTTAGTCTGTGGTGACAAGGCCGGGGAGATTGGTGCCCTTTGACAGGTCATTTTTCCTGTCGGCAAGCCATCTCTCTCGCTTGGTATATCCCTGTGTCGTTTTTCTTTAGTATAACCCTACGTTGGGCGTCCCTACGCACTCATCGGGATCACGGCGAGTCGCCTTTAAATGAACGGCTCCGTAGGGACACGACACTGCCGTGTCCGCCTGGCTCCAACACCACCATTCGTCTCATTGCCGAAAAGTGTCCTCCCACCAACTCATCAATGGTGAGAGAGAGCCTTCATGAAGTCATTTTGAGAGGGCTGTCCTTATTTTTACACCTATGCGACATCCCGCTGGGCATCCGTCGGACTCAGCCGCCCATCCACTTCACTGCATCTTTGGCGAAGTAGGTCAGGATAAGGTCTGCTCCCGCCCGCTTGATACTCAGCAGGCTTTCCAGCGCGGCCCGTTCGAGGTCCAGCCAGCCATTTTGCGCCGCAGCATGAATCATAGAGAATTCGCCGCTGACTTGATAGGCGGCCAGTGGGAGCGTATAACGGTCGCGTACCTCGCGAATGATGTCCAGATAGGGCATAGCCGGTTTAACCATCAACATGTCGGCTCCTTCTGCCACATCCAGCGCCACCTCTTTAAGCGCCTCGCGGCGGTTTGCCGGGTCCATCTGGTATTCGCTGCGGTCACCAAACGACGGCGGGCTTTCGGCGGCATCGCGAAACGGCCCGTAGAAACTGCTGGCATACTTCGCTGCATAACTAAGGATAGCTGTGTTTTTGTAACCGGACACATCCAACCCGCCGCGAATGGCCCTCACCATACCGTCAATCATGCCGCTGGGGGCGATGATGTCGGCTCCGGCAGAGGCATGAACAACCGACGCCTTCGCCAGCAGATGGAGTGTGGCATCATTTAAAAGGTAGCCTTCCGGCACGCGGTCGCTGTAGTGTGAGCTTTCCGGCATGTTGATAATCCCACAGTGCCCGTGATCAGTATATTCACAGAAGCACATATCCGAGATAACCAGCATGTCGGGTGCAGCGTTTTTGATTTCGCGAATGGCCTGTGGCACGATACCTTCTGGATTGTAGTTGTCGCTCCCATTCGGGTCTTTGTGGGCTGGGATGCCAAATAAAATCACAGCCTTGATGCCCAGCGATTTTAGCTCTTTCACTTCGGCCTTGAGCCTATCGACCGACATCTGGAATTGGCCCGGCATGGACTTAATCGGATTTTTTACGTCCTCACCATAGCGGACAAATAGTGGGTAAACGAAATCATCGGGCGACAGGGATGTTTCGCGCACCAGTTGGCGCATGGTGCGCGTCCTGCGCATCCGTCTGGCGCGAAGTTCGGGGAATTCGGCAACAAGTGTCTGCATTGCGTTTCCTTTGATATTTTCAGGATGCCGAATAACCCATGCACAAAGTCCCTCTCCCGTTCTCCCCATAAATGGGGAGATGTCCGAAGGACAGAGGGGAGTTACTCGTCACCCCACCATATTATTTCATGGGGCAATAATAACACGCCGCAGCGCAAACATATAGTGACTAGCTGGTTGAGGTCGTGATATTCAAATCATCGTCGTCATACGTCTTTAAATAAAGCATCGCCTCCCGAAAATCGTTGGCAGCCCGCATCTTCACGCCAAAGAACTGCGCGGCGATGCTTGCCATAAACACCTGTCCCTGGTCTTTCAACAACATAATGATAACACCTGTGTTAGTGCAGCGCATGGCGGATAACGCTTTCAGCGTACTTGCTCCGAATTCGGTGTTATCAACGAAACGGGTATCAATGATATGGTGAACAGGTGGCCGCCCGTCACGAGTCATGATTCTGAGATGAAATAATAATTCTTTGAGGTCCTCTGCGGTAAAAGTACCCGTTACACGGGTAAATACAACCCGCTTATGCACCAACCACCGGGTCGAATGAGGCATAAAATGATTCCTCCACGCTCGTATTAACGCTAATCTTAACCCAAGAACGTTTCTCAAGCAATCGGGTAGTGGTGACTCAGTGACAGTAGATGGACAAGCAGACGAGATGTAAGGTTGTAGTTTATTGATGCCAGATGTGGTACAGCCGATTCTGGTTTGTCTATAAAGTACGCAGCGTCTTTCGTCTGTTAATCTATCATAACTACTGGTGATCGCTCTGGTTAGCTTATCGTATAATATGCGGTGCAAGAAAGAAGTTTGATGTCGCTTGAAATGGACCCGACAAAAGTGTTATGAGCGAACTGGAATATATTAATCCCGATTTCTCCACTAACCGGCGTCCGCGCTGGTTGGCGGTGGTGGTCATGGTGATCTGCGCTGGAATTATTGCCTTCACCGGAAATCGCTTTCATGACGCGCTGGTTGAGCGCCAACCGCAGTCCGCCCCGAAAGTGTGTGACATCACCAATCAGACCAACATGCCAGTGCCCGTTTATATGTTTCCTTATGCGGAAGATCACATCATCGACACCATACACCCCGGTGAAACGCGGGTTGTGATCTCAGCAAGTCGTCTGTTTTATCAGGTAGAGACGGCGGATGGAGAAAAAGGTCTGGTTCGCAAGGAAGCCGTTCAGCTGAACGGGTTATGCCGGAGCAAGCGTTAACTCCAACTGTTGACACTTCCCCGGCTAAAGCCGGGAAATTCTTGCTTCAGCAAGACGCGCTCTCTTTGAAAGTCTTACCGTCTCTCCACAAGCGTTTTCCGTCTCCGATAGACCGGCGGCGACGTGTTGCAAGAAAGGATTGGGCGTTGAACATTTTACAGGGTGGACTTCCCACCCCAACCCGTTATGTTCAGTTGTTAAAGAGCATCTGTCAGGCTTGGTTTTCACCTGACCGAGATAGGGACACTTTGGCACACTTGCACAGATTATACAAGCGAGCATGGTGCTTTCATCCACCGCCCAAAGGCGCTGGTTTTCCCGCACCTGAGAGGATAAAAAACTTATCCAAATTTTATGCCTTTTTTACGTAAATTCCTCTCACCGAGCCATTTTTCATGATATAATAGAATATATGTTCTGATGGTTTTGATGTACACCCGTTGATTGGTGGCTGGTGTAGGGACGCCCAACGGGGCGTCCTCGGTGAGGATTTGTGACTCATCAGATGCAGACCGAGAGGGGGTAGAAATCGCATGTCCGAAGCACTGACATTTCTGGAAACACTCTACCAGCGGTCGGAGGATGGTTGGATTTCGTTGACCGCCATCCATCCCACCGAGGACTGCCCCTCGCCATCCCGCCATATTGAGTTGGGCGATGTCGATGCTTTGCAGGCCGCGCTGGGTGATTTGCGCGTGGCAAATAAAGATGGATGGGGAGCTTATGTCGGAATCGGGCTGCGCAATGAATGTTTAGGTCGCTGGCGACGCGGCGGCAAACAGGATGTGGCAGCGTTACCCGCGCTGTTTGTCGATCTGGATACGCCCGACCAGATGGTGCAGTTGATCGAGGTGCAGATTCCGCCAAGCTGTGTGGTATCTTCGGGGCGGGGGATGCATGTCTACTGGTATATCGAGCCGACCCGCAACTTGAGTTTTGCCGACCGCATACTGGCGGGGATGACACAGCTACTCGACAGTGATTCGATGACGGTCGCGCAATCCATGCGGCTGCCGGGATTCATCAATACCAAGCCCGACTGCGGGAAGTTATGTGTTATCAAGCAGCACCAACCGGAGCGTGTCTACAGCCTGCAAGATTTCAGCCAATTTGCCATTGCCCGCCAGCGTCCCACCCCACCGCCGCCCAACGCCCGCCCCATCATCGAGCGCGTAACAGAACATTTGCTATATGCCTATGATGGCTACATGAAACATAACGGCTGGATGGCGGCCCGCTGCCCTCTGGAGCACTGCCGCGACCGTCCGGGGATGCACTTCAATTTCCATCCTGAATATGGCGTCGGGCACTGTTTTGGTCGGCATGGCAGCCTGTCGCTGGGTGAATTGTGTGATGTGCTGGGTATACAGGTGTACACGCCGGAGTATTAAAATGTGCCTGGCATGGTCGCCCCCTATCAAAGATACCTCTGTACAGATTTGAAACATATGTTCTATACTATATGTGTAAGACCTGTTAGACGAGGGCATCCGTGAACACATGTGAATCGCTGCATGATGTTCGTAAGAAGCGGATGCCCTCATCTGTTCGCAAAATCAGTCCAATCGAAGTATCATCTGTGCGGAAAACGCTATTGGACTGTTCAACAGAGAATTTATGGACCTATATCCCCCACCCAAAACCGGACGCAAACACATCCCTGTAAGTATCGCCGACAACGAAGCCTTTCCGACTAATGATCTTTTCGCAATGGACCCCGACGATGACGTGCGACATCTGGGGCAGGTTGCCCTGCTGCGGAACCGTCCACATGTGGATGACTATCTGGAGCTTGCCGATTTGTGCGCCGACCTTTCGCTGGACACGGTAGAAGGCCGCCTTGACATTTCATATGTCAGCAAAGCGCTTGAAGCCTTCAAGAGGGCGATGGAGATTGACCCGCGCGATGAAGGCATTGCGGCAGACCTGTATCAATATGTCGGCTGGATTGTTGATATTGCCAATACCGTGCCCTCGGCGCGAAATGTTGCGGTGGCATTGTGGGCCATTGCCGATGAACGCTTTGAACAGATGCCAGTGGTCAGCGAAGCCGAGCGTGATTTACTGTTGGAACGCTATACTGCCCCCTTTTATATTACGGATGTCGATTCTTCGGATGCCCTGACGCCGCTTCCCGACTCCCTCATGCCCCGTATGGCAAACGTCGTAGAGAGTATCGAGATTCCCGGTTTCCAATCGCGCCAGGTGCCGGATGGTCTGAATGAATATCCGAGTGATGCCGACACACGAGGAGACGTCGACGGGGACGACATTTTATCTCACTTTTCCGAGGAGATTCAAGAGCCTCAATCACAGGCCACGCGGGCCAGCGAACCGGTCAAAATTGAGGTCGAGAAGCCACCCATCGACAAGGAATTGGATGTATTCGTGCCGCTCAACGCCAAACGCGAAATCACCGAGCAGGATTATCGCATCGGCGAAATCATCGGTGGTCGTTATGAAGTGCGTCATAAATTGTACGGTGGCATGGGTGTTGTGTATCTGTGCTTTGATGACAAGGAAAAAGGGCCGGTTGCCATCAAATCATTTCAGGGCAAGTTCCTGAAGAATGATCGCGCCGTATCGCGATTTACGCAGGAAGCCCTGACATGGATTCGCGTTGAAAAGCATCGCCACATTGTACAGGCCCTGAAGGTCCGGAACTTCAATGACCGCCCGCACATTATCCTGGAACACATCGCCGGACCAGAAGGGGTCGGGCCGGACTTGCGTTCGTGGATTGACCACCGTCGTCTTGATCTTGAGTCGGCCATATTATTTGGCCTCCAAATCTGCCTCGGCATGCAGCACGCCACCCGGCAGGTTCCGGGTCTTGTCCACCGTGATCTGAAGCCCGGCAACGTACTGGTGCGTTATGATGGCGTTGCCAAAGTCACCGATTTCGGGCTGGTTTATACGCTGCTTGATGAGGAAGGTGTCATTGACGCGGAAGACCCCAATGCGCCCTTGCGTATCACACGACTGGGGACGGTGGTAGGCACACCGCCTTATCTATCACCCGAACAGTGTCGCAGCGAACCGGTGGATATGCGCTCCGATATTTATGCGTTTGGCTGTGTGATGTATGAAATGCTGACACGCCACATGGTTTTCAACGCCGACACCTATAAAGAGTGGATGGACGCTCACCAGCTTGAAACGCCGGAATTCAGCGAATATGCCGAAGAAACAATTCCTGAAATCGTGCGTGAGTTGGTTTTGCAATGCCTGGAAAAATCGCCATCCCAGCGCCCTCAAACGTGGGATGAATTGGTGGAACGTCTCAAGATCATTTATGAAGATGTGACGGGACGCCCACCCGACGTTGAAGAATCGCCGGATGGCCTTGCGCTAGAAGATCTCTTAAACAACGCATATAGTCTGGCCGAGTTGGGGTATATCGAAGAGGCTCTACAAGCTTATGATCGCGCCCTTGAAATGGACCCCGACAATGCACGTGCATGGGCACGTAAGGCACGCGCCCTGCGCATCGCGGGGCGGATGGAGGAAGCCTTGAAATCTGTTCAGCGTTCCCTCGAACTGAACCCGGAGTTTGGCTGGGCGTGGATGGTCAAGGGGCAGATTCTCGAACGGCTGAATCTGCTGGAACGGGCCTTGAATTCGCATGAAAAAGCGACCGAACTGAAGCCTGACGATGTCTGGGTCTGGTATAACAAGGCGATTGCGCTGTTCACGCTGGGGCGGTATGACGAGGCTCTCGAATCGGTCGAGCGTGCGCTGCAAATCGACCCGCTGCATGATGCGTCATGGGGTAAGCGTGGTCAAATCCTGAGGGCACAGGGCCGCTACATGGAGGGCCTGAACGCCTATAACCGCGCCGTTGAACTCAGCGGGAACTTTGCCTGGGCCTGGAATGGTAAGGGGTTATGCTTAAAGGCGTTAGGCCGTCTGGAAGAAGCCTATGAAGCATTCCGAACGGCATCTTTTTATGCGCCGGAAGATGTCTGGCACTGGTACAATCAAGCTGAAATTCTGGTGGAATTAGATCGACATGAAGAAGCACTCTCAACAGCGCAGCAGGCAGTACAGGTCCAACCCGGACATGCCTATAGTTGGGCCAAGCTGGGCCAGATTTACCGTTTCCTTGACCGCTTTGAAGAATCATTGGACGCTTACGACAATGCCATCGCTTTCAACCCGGAATACGCCTGGGCCATCAACGGGCGTGGCATTGCACTGGAACGATTGGGCCGCCTCGAAGAAGCTTATGAGGCTTATCGTGAGGCCGCCGAGCTGTCGCCAGATGAGGTCTGGCACTGGTACAACCTCGGCAATGTTCTGCTCATGCAGGATCGCAATGAGGAGGCCATTCGGGTATTCGAAAAAGCTACCGACATCAATCCCCAGCACTCGCGCTCGTGGGCACGGTTGGGGACGGCTCATCGCCGCGTTGGCAATTTGAATGAAGCACTGGTCTATTTTGACAGGGCGCTGCGCCTTAGCCCCAATTATGCCTGGGCACAAAGTGAGCAGGCCAGTGTCCTGCGGGAGCTAGGGCAGGTTACCGAATCGCTAACCGCCTATCACAAAGCAGCGCAATCTGAAGCATCCAACCACATCTACTGGTACGATTTTGCCAGTGCCTTGATGGAAGCCGAGCAGTACGATGAAGCCCTTGATGCGCTGGATAAATCATTGAACGCCGACAAGCGTTTTTACCGGGCATGGGCAAAACAGGGTCAGGCACTGCGCCGCTTAGAACGCTATGAGGAAGCACTGGCGTCGTATACTCGTGCTGTCGAGCTGGCCCCGGATTATGCGTGGGCATGGAATGGTCGCGGATTGGCCCTGACGGCACTCGGCCATCACAATCAGGCATTGGAATGTTTCCGTCGTGCCACTGTTCTCGTGCCTGAAGATTTATGGTACTGGTACAATCAGGCCGATGCGTATTTGGCTGTCGGACAATACGAAGAAGCCCTGACGCCGCTGCGTGAAGTATTGAAACTCGACAGAAATCATCTCGAAGCACTTGGCAAGCAGGGCCAGATATTGCGGAGGTTGGAGCGTTTCGAGGAGGCGATTGAAGCCTATGACCGGGCACTGAGTGTCAATGAAGAATATGCGTGGGCCTGGAATGGACGCGGCCTCGCATTAGAACAGTTGGGTCGCTATGATGAAGCCCTGACCAGCTTCGAACGGGCCGTGTTAGCCGAGCCGTCCAATGTTTGGTACTACATCAATCAAATACCGCCGCTCCTCATGCTTGGACTGCCCGACCATGCCCTGACCATCATCGAGGAGGCGATTCGTCTGGAACCAGAGAACGACACTGCATGGCTGCGCAAAGGCCAGATTTTGCGACGATTGGGCGATCATGAGGAAGCCGTTGACGCCTATAAACGCGCTATCAAGGTCGACTCGGAAAATGGCTGGGGCTGGCATGGGATTGGAGTTTCATATGCTCGTCTGGGGCAATATGAAGAGGCACTGGCTGCCCTGCGTAATGCATCCGAACTGCGCCCCGAAGATGTGAGAGTGTGGTTTGACTTTGGCGAAACGTTGATGGAGGTCGAACGCTGGGAAGACGCACTGACCGCACTCAATCGCGCCCTTGAGCTTGACCCGACGTTTCAACCGGCCCGGAAGCGGCGTACGGAAGTCCGCAAACAGTTGGGAGATGATAGGTAATTGTTGGAGAGTTGTCGAAATACCTTATGCAAGTATTGCCTTGTGTTACAATGTAGTCATATGGAAAACAGGTGAGACAACGAAAGACGAAATTATCTGATGAAACAAGAAAAATCTTGGAAAGAGCGCGGCCAAGCATTAGTAGAATTTGCACTAATTCTGCCATTGCTCATGTTGTTCGTTGCCGGTATTTTTGACTTCGGTCGTTACATTTTCACATACGCACAGGCATCACAACAGCTTCGCACTGCTGTCCGTGAGGCCCCGGTTATCGGTTTTGCGGGCGACCCGAACCCGATTCCGCCCTACCTTCGCTGTGAAGATATGCGTGACATCGCCGGGAATGTGTTTTTCGCCGAAAATCATGATGTTACCATCACGTACAAACGCGATGATCTTTCTGTCATTGGTGATGGTGACTGTAATACTGATGGTGAGGTCCCCAAGGAAGAAGTCGAAACCGGATATTTGATCCAAATTACCAGCGAGGGGGACGTGGTTCCCGTCTTCAATCAATGGATAGGTTCAATTCATTTTGAATTCATCGGTCAACGCACCATCATCACAGGTATTCAAATTGGCAGTGGTGACCCGCGCGACACGGATTATGACGGTATGATTGACGAGTGGGAAGAATATTGCATGGACGGCGACATAGATAACGGCACAGGGACTGACGATTACGACAATGACGGCATTAACAATGGCCTTGAAGAAGCTGCTGCTGGTGAGCCGCCATATGACGCATCGGATTGTTAACGGTTATAATTGGCAAGTGTAGTAGCGAGGACGGAGTTGTGATACTCCGTCCTTTTTGTTTGCCAGTTGTTCAGGAAATGTCAAAAGCGGAGATGTCGTCAACGGTCGCTGCATCCAGCCGTTTTATCACCTCCACCAGCAACTTCACCGTCTGGTCAAAATCATCGCGGTGCATGATGGCATTGTGGCTGTGGAAGTAGCGTGTCGTCACTGCCAGTGTCAAGGTTGGCACACCTTCCCCATATATATGCACCTTCGACCCATCTGTTGACCCGCGTGGCATGAATTCAACCTGTGTCCCGATACCGAGGTCGTCGGCGACTGCCCGCACAAAATCCCGAAGTTTGTTGTGATAGAGCATGTTGTAGTCCATCAGGCCAATCACCGGACCGCCGCCTAATTTTTCGGTACTTTCATCTTCGCCGACATTCGGCACATCGCCTGCCAATCCTGCTTCCAGAATGAAAGCGAGATGCGGGCGCACGATATTCGTGGCTGTTACAGCCCCGCGTGTTCCAACTTCCTCCATGGCCGATGCCACACCAAACACATGCGTCCCGAGGTCTTCTCGTGCCAGTCGTTTCAACACCTCAACCATCACTGCGCAGCCAACCCGATCATCCAGTGCCTTACCCATGTAGGTTTTGCCGTTGGCGAGAATATCAAATTTCCCCTCCGGCACGATAAAATCCCCGACACGAACACCCAGCGCTTCAACCTCATCTTTCGAGCTACAGCCGATGTCGATGTACATGTTCTCCTGCTTGATCATTTTGTTACGCTCGTCCGGCGGCGTGAGATGTGGTGCTCTGGCCCCGATGACTCCCAGCCGGTCACCACTGCGCGTCTTCACAATCACGCGCTGGGCGAGCACCACCTGATCCATCCAGCCCCCAATCGCAATGAATTTAATGAAGCCATCCTTGGTGATATTTCGCACCATGAAGCCGATTTCATCCATATGCGCCATCAACATCACACGCGGTCCATCCCCGCCCAGATCACAGATTAAACTGCCTAATTTATCGGTGCTTAATTCCCCGACTGTTAAATGGTGAGATAAAACGGCCCGGATTTCGTGTTCCGCGCCGGAAACGCCATGTGCGTCGGAGAGGTCTTTCAACAACTGTTCAACACTGTCCATCTTTGAGTCCATCTTTGAATGAGTATTTTGGTCTGTTAAGGTATTATGGAGGAACGGCTACCTTTTCGCCAGAAATGGTTTACACTATTTCTGGTTACTTATTCACATCGTGGAGTCGCAATGCTTAATTTTGAACTGGAAATTGTTGCCCTGCCAGATGGGACCTATCGCGCCAGAGTATTAAACATGCCTTTCCAATGGACGGCTGACACCCCACCGGAAACCATTTTTACGCTTCCCTTTGAGAGAAACGAGTTTTCGCGGCTGCTGGCTACC
>JAKEEQ010000432.1 GCA_022616515.1 Chloroflexota bacterium
ACGGTGGACACGGAGGAGCCGGGGGCGCTCGTGTTCGTGGATCCCGCAGGAGTGCGCTGCAAGGTGGGCCCCTCTGCTGCCTAGCCGACCGGGCCCGGATGCTGTTAGTGCTCTACGAGCAGTTATATACCTGTCAATTAGTTGATCCGTTTCAGGGGAAATATAGAGTTTTAAACGTTGCCCCGAAGATTTATGTGACATTACTTTAGGATCACGCTCAACGACTAGCTGAATAATCTGTTCAATAAAGTTGCCGAATTTAATGTTCAGGGATTGCAGAACACCGCCAATCACGCGATATTTTGCCGGAACAAAATGGATTTTATCATGATGGATTCGTGCCAGTTCTGAAAGTTTCTGATCGGTTATCGCTTCATCAATTATAGTGCCAACTGCCTGCCTGATGATCTCTTTAACATCTTGCGACACTACTCAATCCCCATTTCCTCACGGTAGCGGTCGCGGAGTTCATCAATAAGCATTTCTTGTCCGTCTTCATCCTCAAAATACCAATATTCCCATCCGTTGAAGTTACTCACACCTTTTGCGTGGGCGGCTGCTCTATGTATTGACCCTCTAAACCCATTGATTTCCAATTGAGAGTCAGCATTGATTCGAGCGAAATGGTCTCGCTGCTTCGAGAATAATTCCTGACCCGGCTCTAGGTAGCCATTTTCGATGAGTGATGCAAAACTAACCCGTGACTGTTCCCGTTTTGATGGTGTTTGTAAAAATCTATCTTCAAACATTGGTTCTGGTATTTGCTGGATACGTTTTGTCGCAACCTCTACGTAAGTAGGCTCCATCTCAATCCCAACATATTTGCGTTTCAGTTTTTTCGCTACCGCACCAGTCGTGCCGGAGCCAAAAAATGGGTCAAGTACAACGTCGCCCACATTGCTTGAGGACAAAATCACACGATATAGTAGGGCTTCAGGCTTCTGAGTGGAATGTGCCTTTTTCCCGTTGAGCATGATACGCTCTGCACCACGACAAAGCGGAATATGCCAGACATTTTGCATCTGTTTTTCGTCATTCAGATTTTTCATCATTTGATAGTTAAAAGTATACTTCTTCTGGTCCTCAGATTTCTTAGCCCATATCATCGTTTCAGTCGCATTGGTAAACCGTGTTCCACGGAAATTGGGCATAGGGTTTGTCTTGTACCAGTGAACATCATTTAATATCCAGAAGCCGAGATCCATCATAATCTTGCCAACGCGAAAAATGTTATGGTAACTACCAATCACCCAGATGGTAGCACTATCTTTCATTACACGTCTGGCGGAAGAAAGCCAATCATGAGTGAATTGGTCATAATCTGCAAAGCTACCGAATTGATCCCATTCATCATCAACAGCATCAACCAGTGTTTGGTTTGGACGAATCAATTCGTTTTGTAACTGAAGATTATAGGGTGGATCAGCAAACACAAGATCGACAGATTTTTCCGGCAAGCTATTCATTATCTCTATACAATCACCCTGCCAAATCTTGTTGACTTCTAGCTTTTGTTCTGACATGCGAAAATATCCGTTTGTTCATTTAAGCAAGTTCCTGTGAGTCATTATATGGCAAAACACGGGATTTTTGTAGAACACATGTACGCAAAAATTTTGATGCCCTTTTCTTAGCGCAACCTCTTTTCGTATTCCACCCAGCCGGGAGTCGGTTTAAACCCCAGATTGATATTTATCTGGTACATCGGGTTGTTCTCCTCATTCGATGTTTTTACCACGCGACGACCCAGTTGTTGGGCGGCTTTAAGAGCAACCACTTTAAGGGCGGTGGCAATGCCCCGCCGACGATAATCGCGCAAAACCCCGGTCAGATCGTTATGAATAATGTCATCCTCAGCCATATCCAATACCAGATTCGTCATGCCAATCCACCGCCCGTCATGCACGGCAATATGCCACAGGTCGAGCGAAACATCCGGGCGGTGGACATGCTGCTTAAAATATTGTTCCAGCGTTGGCCTGACAGGTGATTCAGGAGTGGGAACGTCGATAGACAGTATCCAGTCGAGGTCAAAGAGTTTTTGCCGCCAGTCGGGATCAGACTCCTTGAGTTGGGCCAAAGTCGTGATGTGAATGCCTTCATCTTCCAGTCGCGAGATCAGGTCAGCGAAGGGAGTCGTGTCGAAGTCATCCAGCGCTAGCTCCGAGTTCAACTCGCGCATGATCTCAACAAAGCCATGCCGGGTCAGGAAATCGACAGCAAATGTTTGACTGCTCAGCACTTTGCTTTGCAGTGCCAGCGGATTCAGAGGTGCAAGGCGCTTCAGGATGAAGTGGTAGATATCTTCTCGATGGGCCGGGTTTTCCAATTCAGGGTGCAGGTGGATGGAAAACAAATATTTTTCCGGGTGAAATTGGTACTGAGGCTGGGAAATGTACACTACCCCGACAATTGAGTTTCTCTCTTCGACCACATACCACTCGGTTATGAAGTCGGGATTACGCCGCTCGTAGTACCCGCGTGTTTGTTCGGCAGTCTGTTTGTATTCGGGGCGCGAGATGGACATGATCTCCGCTGTCGCCTCAAACTCGCCGTTAAATTCGCGAATTTTCATCATCTTACCTGCTCCTTTGGACAGAAATTAATACTCAAATGAACCTTTTGGGTGCATAATGTGTATAGAGATGCGAACGTATGAGCTAATGTCACAAATTGACGTTGGGCTATAACAGGAATAGAATAAGTATGTTTACGCCGATTGAAAGTCCATTATAGGTCACAGGAGACTACATGTCTATAGCAATTGAAGTCCAGAACCTGAGGCGTGTTTACAGAGCATCAACCAGCATCCTGGGTCGCGAAAAGAAGGAAATCGTCGCCGTCAGCGATGTCTCGTTCGACATCAAGCAGGGCGAGTTGTTCGGGCTGTTGGGTCCGAATGGGGCCGGTAAAACCACCACCGTCAAAATGCTGGCGACGCTGCTGATCCCCACCAGCGGGACGGCGACCATCGCCGGGTATGATGTGGTGCATCAGGCCCAGAAGGTGCGCGAGTCGATTGGGTTCATTTTCGGTGGCGAGCGCGGGCTGTACTGGCGGCTGTCCGGTGAAGATAACCTGCGCTATTTTGCCAGCCTGTATCGCCTCGACCCCAGCGAAGCCAAAAAACGAATCCCGTATTTGATTGAGCTGGTCGGCTTGAAGGGGCGCGAAAACGAGAAGATTGAAGGTTACTCGCGGGGGATGAAACAGCGCCTGCATATCGCCCGCACGCTGCTGCACGACCCCGATATTCTTTTCCTCGACGAACCAACCATCGGCCTCGACCCGGTTGGGGCGCGTGAACTGCGCAGCATCGTGCGTGATTTGCAGAGCGAGAAGAAAACGATTCTTCTGACCACCCACTACATGTTTGAAGCCGACGCCTTATGTGACCGTATCGGCGTTATCAAACATGGCGAAATCGTCGCGCTGGATACCCCGCAAAATCTGAAGCAGGGAGTGCAGGACCTGTCCGTCATTGAAATGGAAGTCTACGGTATTGGCAGCGAGGTCCTTGATAAACTGCGTGCCCAGCCGCATGTCGATTCAGTGTCACTGGAAGACCGCGAACAGAAACAGGCGCTGGTCATCCAATCCTCGCACGGCTCTGAGATTGTGCAGGACGTGATCAACAACCTGAATGGTTACCGTGTGGAGCGTGTGGTGGTCCGCGAACCAACCCTCGAAGACGCTTATGTCCGCCTGGTAGGAGGTTGATATGTTACAGACGACCCGACAATACACCCGCACGGCGCTGATGGCCGCCGAAGTGGTGCTCAAAGAGATGGCAGTCGACAGCTTCATCATGTTTACCATCGTTATCCAGCCGCTGATTATCGCGCTGCTTGGCCTGTGGATGCTGCGCGATAGGCCAGACGCCGCCATTTATGTCGTTGTCGGCAGCGGGATGTCCGGTCTGTGGAGCAGCATGGTCTTTATCAGCGGCAACAGCATCAACGCCGAACGCTGGACGGGCACACTCGAAATGCTGGTGGCGATGCCGACTCCGCTGTATGTCGTGACGGCGGGGCGCAATCTGGCACATGTCATGCAGAGTCTGCTGTCGATGATTGCCGCCTATGCGGTGGCTTCGCTGTTCATGGGGTATGCTCTTGATATTGACCACCCCCTGCTGTTCATCCCATCACTGTTCTTTACGGTGGTTGCCTTCATCAGTTTCGGCCTGATTATGGCCCCGATCTTTATACTGAGTCCGGCAGTCGATCAATTCAAGAACGGGCTTGAATTTCCGATATTTGTGTTGTGCGGATTTCTGTTCCCGATTGCCCTGCTGCCCGAATGGACGACTCCTTTCAGCTATCTCCTGACACCCTATTGGGCCGCCCGTGCCCTGCATGAAAGTGCGCACGGCGGCGGTGACGTCGGGGTTGTGTTGGCAAGCTGGGCCATTTTGCTGCTCTCGACCGTAATTTACGTGGCCGTATCGCGCCGTTTGTTCAGGGTCATCTTACGCCGGGTGCGTGAAGATGGCACGCTCGGTCTGGCTTAGGGGGATGACATGCAACGCACAACAACGCAAACCGGTTTGCTTTACACCATCATCTCGAATCTGAGGATGTTTTATGAGGGGTCGCGCTTATCTTATATTGCGCTGTTCCACTGGTTGCGCCCCTCAACCTATCTGGCCTCTAAGATCATCATGCCGCTCAATCAAATCCTGTTCTTCACCTTTCTAGGTGAATTCAGTGGACAAAACACGCGAGACTTTTATGTGATCGGCAACGCGGTACAAATGGCGGCCATCAGCGGCATCTATGGCGTGACCATGAGCATCGGCGGGGATCGGTGGGCAGGGACACTGCCTTATCTCTTCGGTGCGCCATCCAGCCGCCTGGTGATGTTTCTGGGGCGGGCTTTTTTCCACATACTCGATGGGGCTGTCGGCGTGATATTTGGTCTCGTGCTTGGCGTGCTCGTGCTTGGCCTCGATCTGTCACAGGCGGACCCATTGTTATTGCTGCTCGCCATCATCGCCGCCACCATCTCGTCCAGTGGATTGGGATTGCTGTTGGGGTCGGTCAGTCTGGTGACAGTCAATGTGTGGTTCTTCAACAACACCCTGTACTTCTTGCTGCTGCTGTTCAGCGGAGCGAATATTGCCCGCGACGATATGCCAGCGTGGATGGTGGCGGTCGGAGACATTTTGCCTCTGACGCGCTCCATTGAAGCCGCACGGCGAGTCGCGGCGGGCGGGTCCTTTGATGACATCAGCGGCCTGTTGACGGTGGAAGTGCTGCTGGGGCTGTTTTATGCCAGCTTCGGCTTCACGTTCTTCCGCTGGATTGAATTTCAGGCGCGGCGGCGCGGCACGATTGATCGGATGTAGTTGAGAATGCAAGGCGGGTCAGAAATGGCCTGCCTTATTCTTTTTCCTCAGTCTCCCATGACGCCGTTTCAACCTGTGCCTGCAAATTCTTCGGCGCGATCAACTTCCAGCCATCAATGATATGGAAGGCAAGGTCTTCATCGCTGATGTGGTCCAGCCGGATGCCAATCCAGCCTTTATGACCTACGTAGGGCGGCTTGAAAAATGTGTCTGGCTCGGACTCAATCAACATCTCCTGAAGGCCGTGCGCGGCGGGCAGCCATACCGCAATATGCCCGCTGCCATGATGGTCATTGTCGAACATCACGAAGACCCGCTTGCGCACGAAAAATGTCGGTTCGCCGTGTGATAGTTTTTCGGTGGTTTCGGGCAGTTTGAAACAAATCTCGCGGACACGCTTCAGGTGGTGTTCAAACATGCTGCTGCTCCTTCGCTGGCGCAACGAAACTTACCATTACAAAATCCCTTGAAAAAACGATGTGGCAGGTGCAAACCTATCGCCGGAGATGTTATCCTATTGTTAACCAACCGGAAAGCATCATAACAGAACTGCCGAAAACGATGCAGACCGTATTTGATAATTAAAGCACGGCTCAAGGTGGGATTAAAGTTCTGGACCACATGCCAGAGCGGCTTGAGGAGATTATTAAGGAGTAGCCATTTGACCGAAGACTTTGTGAAGTGGATGCAGGATTTTGCCAACAGTGCCCATCCTGATTTTCGGGAAGGAATTCAGCAGGATGTTGATGCCATCATTGAACACGGCGGCATATCCTTCGATTCGGCTAAGGCACTGCTGGAATCTAAAGAGACAGACGCAAAAATCCGCAGCACTTGTGTATGGTTGTTGTCTCGATATGATGCCCAACGTATTGCGCCAACATTGATTCCGCTACTGGATAGTGAGGTTGATCGTGTTGTGCGAATTCAGGCCATCATTGATCTCGGCATTCAAAATGCAGGTGATGCCGTTGATCCACTGCTAAATTTACTCAGGGCAGACAAGGACCAGCAAATCCGGGCGCTTTCTGCCTATGCGTTGGGAGAAATTGGGGATAGCCGAGTTGCGGATGAACTCATCGCCATCCTGGTTGATCAAAGTGAAAATGCTGATGTGCGCGGTCATATCGCCGAAGCACTGATCAATCTCGATATGCGCGACAAGGCGATCCCCGCGCTGGTCAGTGTATTGCATGACGAAGATCCATCGGTGCGCTTCTGGGCAGTATTTGCACTCGGTGAAATTGGCAGCATGGATGAAATCCCGCATTTGCAAAAATTGATTGCTGACGATTCCCCCATCCCCCATTTTCATTCGGTTGGCAGGGAAGCGATGGATACTATCCAGTCTATCATTAACCGTCATAACTCATAAGGGAAAAAACAGATGACAACAGATGACCTGAAAGCCATTGGAGCTTTGCACCAACGCGACATGGATGCCGCCAAAGCACAGGATTTTGAACGGCTTCGCGAGTTATGGACGGAGGACTGTGTGATTATCCCGCCGCAGGGACCCATTCAACACGGCACCGCCTCCCTTGGTACCAATCGCAGCCCTCAAGAAAATGATATCGAAATATTGGAATATATTGAGGAATTTGAGGAAGTCGAAATTCTGGGTAATGTTGCCTATGAATGGGGCATTATTCGCGGCAAGAGTCGCGTGGCCAGCGGCGAGGTGCAGGACTCACTATACCGTGTGATGCGCATCCTGAAAAAAGTTGACGGTGACTGGAAGATTCACCGCTCCATCTGGACCGGGAATATCTCATAGTTGCCATTTTCCCATTACCACACAAACTTACTACATAGACTTGAAGCTATATGTTTTACTTTATTGGTATTATGGTGTTTAATAGTTGTATGAATCATACAAAAAATTTTAGATGTTGGGAGTTTGTTTATGACCACCTCTGTTAAAAATGGCTACTTTACCAGCACAGATGGAAACAAGCTTTATTATAAGCAGATCGGCGACAGTGGCAAAACGGTCATCATGCTGCATGGCGGCCCCGGCCTACACATGAACTACTTCGCCCCGGATATGGAACCCCTTGCCGAAAACCACACTCTCCTCTTCTATGACCAGCGTAGCTGTGGTCGATCAGAACTGGTTAGAGAACCTACTCAGATCACAGCAGATGAAAACGTTCAAGATCTGGAAGCCCTCCGCCAACATTTTAAGCTTGACCAAATGATCCTCTTCGGGCACTCGTGGGGAGCGGGACTCGCTGCGCTTTATGCAATGGCGTATCCCGAACATGTTCAGCAAATGATTCTGGTGGGATCGATGCCGCTGCGTGCTGACCCTTACATGCAGACGTTTGGCGAAACCCTTATGGAGAGGATGGATCCATCCAAGAAAGAACGACACGCTCAAATAACCGACGAGATGCAAAATCCTGACAATGTCCAGCTTGCCCTGATTCGTGAATACTTTGATTTAATGATGCCCTCATATCTATACGATCCAGCTTCTGCCAGCAACATGCGTGGTGATATTTCCGACGCACCCCTTGAGACACTGCGTCACATGAATGGGGTGGGTGGTGCCGTCATGGGATCGCTGGGAAACTTTGATTGGCGTGAGGCGTTATCTCGTCTAGACATTCCTGCATATGTGATTCATGGGGTACACGACCCCATTCCACGTGCCTCAGCACATGAATGGGCTGAGGCACTGCCCGACTCACGCATGCTGGAAATTGACGAATGCGGGCATTTTTCTTTTTTCGAGCAGCCGGATGTTTTCTTCCCGGCAGTTGCAGCATACTTAGACGAATTCTAATTCCACGCATTACTAGAGGAGCACACATTATGACTGTTTTGACAGATTTCTCAACTGAAGCCGTTGATGCAGCGGCTGAAAGCAACTGGAAGATTTTTGTTGAAATGCTCAAGAGCCTTGACGGTGGGGAGGTACACATTGGAGATGACTTAACTCACTGGATATTCCCCACTCTGCCACACCCGCTCTTTAATATGGTGACCGGGGCACGACTGGACACTGATGTGGATGACGTTATCAAGGCGACGATGGAAAGGTATATCAGCCGTAATCTTGCACTTCTGTGGGAAATCGAACCCTCAAACCGTCCGGCTGATCTGGGCGAACGGCTGGTCGCGCACGGTATGCACGCGCTTGGACAATTTCCTATACTCGCCATTGATCTTAGCTTAATCACCACCACAATGGATGCCCCCAAAAACTTCCACATCGAACGTGTATCGAATGAGGAGCTTCTACAGGCATTCAGAAAGGCATTTCAACCCGGTTTTGAATTTCCGGATTTTGCCATGGATGCATTTGACCCATTGATGCGCGAGGGGTTCCGCGAAGACGCCATTATTCAGAATTACGTTGGCTTTCTTGACGGTGAGCCTGTATCGGCAAGTTCAACGCTGTATGGCGGCGGCATTGCGGGATTCTACAACGGAACGGTTCTAGAGTCGGCGCGTGGCATGGGCATTGGCACGGCAAACACCGTGCATCGTATTCATGAAGCGAAAAAACGCGGTTATCGCATCGGCTTCATGATTTCAGGCGGCAATGCCTACAATCTCTATAAACGACTCGGCTTCAAGGACTGTACGCCGTGGCAACGGTACATCTGGATGCCAGATGGCGCAGAAGGCCACTAAAAAATATTTTTAGGATTTGGAGAACATTTTGTGATTACAGCAACTAGCAAGGCTCCCCGCTGGGACATATATCCCGGACTCGACTCGCTTGAAAATGCTGATATGGCAGTTGATGAATACATAGGAAGAAAATCATGAAACATAAAATTACCGAAGGCACAATCCCGTTTAAAGGCTACGAAACATGGTATCGCATTGTCGGGGAGGCAGAAGAGTCAGGTAAACTCCCCCTGCTGTGTTTGCATGGTGGGCCGGGAGCCACCCACGATTACCTCGAAACGCTTGATGCAATGGCTGACACGGGCCGCCGCGTTATCTACTATGACCAGCTAGGCTGTGGTAAGTCCGTGATTCCGGTCAGCAACCCCTCGCTCTGGACAGTAGAACTTTTTGTTGAGGAGGTAGACGTGGTGCGCGAAGCTCTGGGATTAGACTATATCCACCTGCTCGGTCAATCGTGGGGTGGTATGCTGGCGATGGAGTATATGTTTACAACGCCGGATGGTGTTGCCAGCCTGACAATTGCCAGTTCACCCGCCAGCATGGAGCAGTGGGTGCAGGAGGCCAATCGTTTGCGTGCGGAACTGCCTCCCGAAGTGCAGGCGACGCTCCTGAAACATGAAGAAGCGGGAACTACAGACAGCGGGGAATATGCAGAGGCCATGCAGGTCTTTTACGACCGCCATGTTTGCCGTCGCCAGCCCTATCCCGATTATGTGATGCGCTCATTTGAATTTCTGGGAAACACCCCGGCAGAAGTCTACAACACAATGAACGGTCCCAGCGAATTCCACGTCATTGGCACTATCAAAGACTGGGATTTGCGGCATCGACTGGGCGAAATCGACGTGCCAACGCTGGTCACATCGGGGCGTTATGACGAAGCCACACCGCTCATAGCCGAAACCGTTCAAAAAGGCATTCCGGGAGCACAGTGGGTCATCTTTGAAGACAGTTCCCACCTGGCGCATGTCGAAGAGGAAGAACGCTTCATGCAGGTGCTTAGCGACTTTATCAGCCAGCATGAAGGCTAGGCCACGACTTCATTGCACTTCACCTAACTCACCGCTGGCCTGACGGCTTGCCGATGACCCCGTTTCCTGCCGTATACTGAGGCGGAGATTAATGTATACGGAAATAACCCATGAAACAATTATTGATGTTCGGATTGCTTTTGACTGTAATTATGCCCGTACATGCCGCGCAGGATGGCTGCTCAGGCGATGCTTCCATAAACCCCACGCCGATTTCGCTTGCTACTACCGGCGACTATGAAGAGTTGGATGTAGCAGTGCTCCATCAGGAACTCATCCAGAATCTGAACGCTACCGGCTCGCCGGAAGTGGTAGCGGAACTGTTTAATGAACTCGACACCAGCGAAATGCCCCTCATCCATGCGCAGGCCACCGTCGCCGACATCACCGGCGATGGACAAACTGACCTCCTGACGAGCATCGGCTGGTCATGGGGAGCTACGTTCGAGAGTTATATCAGCCTGTACGGTTGTGAAGACAGCTATGAACTGCTGGCCCATGATGAATTTGGGGATTGGGGCAGTGGACCGACTGAGATCGCCTACGTTCATGACATCAACGCCAACGGTGAGCGCGAAATCCTGATGCGCTACGATACGCTGGATGGTCAGAAATCGGCTGAGACCATCCGCTTGTTGGAATGGGGTGGTTCAGGGCTTAGTGAAGTGCTGTATCTGGGCAATACTTATGGCGGCTATGGGGAGATTACGCTGAGCAATGCCGATGACAACCCGGCCACGCTTGAACTGGTGATTGGTTATTTCTATGACTATGCGCAGGAAATGGCGCAGGGATTCGTGGAATATGGCGCACTCAATCGCCCCGTCAAGATTGTCTATGGCTGGGACGGCATCGCATACACCGAACAGTGTACCTATTTCTCAGACAATCCCACCCATCTATTTATGGCCCTGCACAGCGCCGAGGTTTTCCGTCACTGCGGCTATTTTGACAGCGCCGAGGATTTGTACCAGCAGATTTACAGCGGTACTAACCTCGTTGGGGATGGCGTGTTTTTTGAACCGCTAATGCCCTGGGGTGGTTCGCCCTATATTGTTTATCCTGATGATGAGATGTCAGATGAGGAAAAATTCGCCTTTGCCGCCGACCTTGAGCAGGCATATCTGCGGGCATTCGCCGGTTATCGTCTGGTTCAATTTTATGTCCAGCGCGGCGATTTCGAAGACGCCACCAATCTTGTTCAATGGCTAACAGAGGAATACCCGGTGGGCGAGCATGGTTATGGGTATGTTGCAATGGCTTTTGCCCTGTTGGATGCGATAAACAGCGGCGCAACGGCGGACGAGGCTTGTGAGATAGCTGCATCAACCTTTGACGCTGTATCCGGCAGCGCTGACGACCCCGGCATCGACTTTCAGGACCCCGGCGAACCGTTTTCCCCGGATTTCCCCGGACTATTTTATCTGTATGCGCCGCGTGCTTTTGCCTCAAACCCGGATAATCTCTTTGAAGTACCCGACAATCTTGACGGCATGATACCTATAACGCTGTGTTTACAATGATAAAACGACTTTTACCCATCATCTTATTGTTCCTGCTGGTCCATCCAGTCACGGCACAGGACCGTATTCCTGCTTGTGGCAGCAATGGTAATCCTTCCGACATCAATTTCGACATTGATGAAGGCGGTAATCTCGACATCAATGGTTTTCATGAGCAAGTCATTGCATTTTTGGATAACAGTGAGAACAGTTATGCGCTGGTCTCCTACTTTGCTAGCCTAAATCTGAACACATCAGACATCAAACATGCGCAGGTTATCGTTGCTGACGTTACCGGGAATGGCGTGCTGGATGTACTGACGATCATTCACGCCCCGCTGCTCCCTACGCCGAGAGGTATTGTGATCAGCCTCTTTACCTGTGATGATGGTTATCAACTCGCTTCAACCGAGATCATTGATACACCAGAAGGGATGCATGTTGAGGTTCCCAATGCTATCGACTTGAACAATAATGGACGTACCGATATTTTGCTGCGTTACAATGAAGTGATCGGCATGAAGTATCATGAAACAGTCTATCTTCTTGAATGGGATGGTGCGGCACTGGACGTAACGTGGGGTGCTGGCCCTGTTTATGGAGGTCACGGCGACATCCGCTTGAACAATCTGGATGAAGACCCGGCTACGCTTGAATTCACGGTTCCCTATTACTATGCCTATGAATCCGGGACCGCGACCTCATTTAACCAATTCAGCTTCGTGCGTGACATCGAAACCGTCTACACATGGCAGAATAATAGCTGGCAGGCGGGCTGTACACATTTTTCCGATGATGAAGAATTGGGCTACAGTTTTACAATCCTGCACAGCGCCGAAGTGTGGCGGGCCTGCGGAGAGTTTGATGAAGCAGGAGGACTGTATTTTCAGTTGTGGAGCGGCGGCCTTCCCCTGCTGCCAGATTACTGGGGCACCATGCCACCCATCGTCTACTCTGATGATTTACCATCAGAAGAACGACTGGATTATGCAGCAACCATCGCCGGGCGCTATCTCAGCGCGTTTGCTGGATACCGCCTCATTCAACTGGATATTCACGGCGGCAATCTCGAAGATGCTGAAGATCGGATGACGGGTCTCGTCAATCTATTCCCGGCTGGTCAACATGGTTATCTCTATGTTGCGATGGCACAAAAGCTGCTGGATGAAGTGCGAAATGGGGCCACGCTGGACCATGCTTGCTTTGCCGCCGAGCAAACATTTCAGCAAGTGCGCGACTCGGACGATGACCCCGGTATTGACTATGTTGAAGATGCACCCGGTGGATTTTACTGGTACAGCGGCTTTGACCACGGCTCCAATCCAGACAATCTTTTTGCGGTTCCCCCAAACCTTGAAGACATGATAACTATACCGATTTGTCTGCAATAAATTGCTCTGCTACATTTAAATGCGTAACCGGAGGTGTGTAACATGTCCGATGTTTTTATCTCATATTCGCGCAAAGATACTGATTTTGTCCGTAAATTATTTGATGCGCTGCAAGGCACGGGCCGCGATGCCTGGGTCGATTGGGAGGGGATTCCCTATTCGGTTGACTGGTGGCAGGAAATTTGCCGGGGCATCGATGGTGCGGAAACTTTTGTGTTCGTCATCAGTCCCGATTCGATGTCGTCCATGATCTGCAATCAAGAAGTAGCCTATGCCCGCCAGAACAACAAACGCCTGATACCCATTCTGCATCGCGAGGTGGATGAAAACGCGGCGCGGCAGGCATGGCGGGGGCAGGAATGGGCAGCCACCGCTGAAGAAAATTGGATCTCCGTTAAACACCTGAACTGGTTGTTCTTACGTGATGGCGATAGCTTTGATGGTGTGTTCCGTGATCTCATCGCCACTGTTGAGCGCGACCCGGAGCATCTACAAGATCACACGCGATTGCTCGTCCGAGCGCGGGAATGGCTGCAAAATGATCGCAATCCGAGCTTTTTACTGCGCGGCGATGACCTGCTGGATGCCGACCAATGGTTGTCCGGGGCAGCCAATCGTGAACCGTATCCGCTTCAACTACACACCGAATATATCTTCGCCAGCCGTCAGGCCGAACGCAAACGCCAGCGTAACATATTGGTCGGGGTAGCATCCGCACTGGGCGTCACGGTGCTGTTGTTGATACTGTCATTTGTGTTGTATCAAGATGCCAATCGTCAACGTGCCATAGCTGAAGACAATTACAGGGAACTGTTGGGTGTTTCGGAAGAATTGCGCAGCGAAGCCCTCAATGCTTACTCCATTGCTCAAGAAGATAACGACATTGAGCTATCGTTCTTGCTATCAGTTGAAGCCAATCGTGTATCGCGTCCATCTGCGAATGCGCGAACACGGCTTGCACGGTTCCTGCAAGGAGTCGGGTGGACAGGGAATGTCAGCACGGTATCGTCCAAAGAATTGATTACCTTTGTGGACAGCCAGCTTAATCTGCGTGAATTTACACCTGATGAACGCGAACGGTTTAACATTGAGTAGTTGAGGCCAGCCAGTGTTAGATCACAAAGATTTCTTGATATTAAGGTAACGGACAGCATCTATGCTGTCCCCTACGGGAATCGTGGATGATCGTAGGGACGCCATGTATGGCGTCGGCTCTTTCAATCCTTATAAATGAATGTGGTCAAACACTGGAAAGAATTCTCCTCAGCCATACAAAGCTTGCTAACAAGCCAACTTCAGCGACGGTGTTATTTATTGGTAAACGCGCACATAATCGACATACATGAATTGGGGGAAGGTGGTGGTTTCATCAGGATACCCCGGCCAATTGCCCCCAACAGCCACATTCAAGATCATAAAAAATTCGTGGTCAAAGACCCATTCACCGGGCACAGTTGCCGGTGTTACGGTATGATACTGAACCCCGTCCACATACCAGCGAATTTCGTCGGGTTCCCACTCAACCACAAAAACGTGAAAATCATTGGTCACTGGTTCACTCAATGTAATAAATGAGCCAACACTCTCGGCTCCACTGTAACCGGGGCCATGAACGGTTCCAAAAACGTTATACGGTTCGCGCCCGATATGCTCCATAATGTCGATTTCACCAGAATTAGGCCAACCCACTGTTGCGAAATCCGCGCCGAGCATCCAGAACGCAGGCCAGATACCTTGACCAAATGGCACGCGAATACGAGCTTCAATGCGACCATAAGCAAAGGATTGCAAGCCCTGTGATTTGAGGCGAGCAGAGGTGTAGGATCCGTTGCGGTAACGTTCTTCTCGCGCTTCAATCACGAGCATATCGTTCTCAATGCGGGCATTTGCGGGGAAGTCAGTGTAATATTGCCGTTCGTTATTGCCCCAACCTGAAGCTCCTAAGTCATACGTCCAATTGTTGAGGTCAATACTGCTCCCGCTAAATTCATCTGACCAAACCAGGGTATCAAAATTACCATCAAACCCCGGTGTGGCAGTGGGATTACTGCCCGGCGTATCGGTTGGGCATGGGCC
>JAKEEQ010000433.1 GCA_022616515.1 Chloroflexota bacterium
ACACTGCCGGACGGTGGAATGGCAACGGGCGGAACCGCATTCGCAATCGGAGTTCCATCGCGGCTCTCACCGATAAAAACACCTACATCAGCCGTCGGCGTTGCGGTTGGCTCCGGTGGTTCGGGAGTCTCACTTGCGGTGGGCGACACAATAACCTGTGTTGGGCTGGGAATGCCGCCCTGCGGTGTAGGGGAAATCCAGATGGTGACGACTTGTTTGGGCATGTCGTTGACGCCGACCAGAATGGGGCCATCTTCAGGCGGTGGCGTGGAGTCCTGTTCACAGGACACCAGAGCTAATAGGGCTATCATCAATAAAAAAACAAGCTTTTTCATTCTAATATCTTCCAGGGATCGGTTGGATCATTGTCAACCAACGAGAATAATTCTTGAACAGTTGCCAAAGGATTTTTAGAGGTTAGCAAATGAAAGCCAACTTGAACAGCATCAACACCAGCCTCTGCAACGCGCAGCAGGGCTTCGCGAGATGAAATGCCGCCGACACTCACCACCACGATGTGATCCGGGACTTTGGGGGCCAACTTTTCGGTGCGTGACAAATTAATCTCAAAAGTGCTCCAGTCGCGATTGTTAATGCCGATTAAGCGCGGGTCAAGATCGAGTGCCCGTGCCAGTTCCTCCTTGTTTTGCACGATAACCAGCGCCGACATTCGCAGCCGCTGTGTTAAAGACAGCAAGTTACGCAGCCGCTGCTGCCCCAGCATAGAGGCGATGAGCGTCAAACCATCCGCCCCGGCGGCTCGTGCTTCAATCACCTGATATTCCTCAAAAATAAAATCCTGGCGAATGACGGGTAGATCAATTTCACCCGCGATGAGCATCAGATGGTGCAGATCGCCGCGATAATATTTAGGATCAGTTGTCACACTGATCGCCTTTGCGCCAACATCAGCAAACGTTCGGGCTAACTCTACCGGATGATAGTCATCACTGTCCATCACTGGTTCACCACTGATTCGCTGACATTTCACGGTCGCAATCAACGAAGGACCACCCCTCTGGCGTAGGGCATTTGCTACAGGGATGGGACGGTGTTGAATAGTCGTTAACGCATTCAGGCCAGACAGGGGAACTTGAATCTTTCTTTCCATAACACGAGTGCGAGAATAGGTAACAACCTCGCTCAAAAAGCTGGTGATTTCAAGCTGATCGACTTTATCGGGGTCATATAGTACAGGTGGTTGATCCATAGCGCCTCCCACCTATGATTGTACGGGTTAACCCGACTCTTATGCAAGAAGTGCCTTTGGTGTACAATTCAGGCCGTTATGGACCGTTGTCGGGAGTAAAGGATGGCTATGCCAGACATTCAAGAGTCAAACAAGATTCAAGGTGTGCAGATTGTGAAACTGCACGGGTTTGAAGACAATCGCGGGCGGTTTATGGAAACATTTCGCAAGGAATGGTTTCCGCAACGTACATGGGAGAATTTGCAGACCAATCGCTCCGATTCAAAGGCCAATGTCCTGCGCGGATTGCACTACCACTTTCATCAAGTAGATTACTGGTACGTCCCATTCGGCAACATCCGTGCAGCACTGCTTGATATACGCCCCCTCTCCCCTACCTATCTCGCTACGCAGACCATTGATTTGGACAACGAAACCGGATTATTTATTCCGGTTGGCATTGCTCATGGATTTGTGGCGCTGACAGATGTCACAATGATGTATGTGGTCGACAATTATTATGACAGCACAGATGAATATGGTGTTCGATGGAATGATGCGGCAATCAACATGCCGTGGGGAGTTGAAAACCCGATGGTGTCCGACCGTGATGCTAGTAACCCACTGTTTGCCGACATTCCACCGGAGCATTTGCCAGAATGATGTGATTGGCCGAAAAATCTATCTTCAAGGCAGGACAAAATATAACGGTTCCGACCAGACCGGCATTAAATCGGTGTCCTCTTGAGTAATCAGGCGTTCAACATCTTTGCCAATCTCAAGCACCAATAAGCCTTCATCAGTTGGCACGACAAGCTGATTGTTGCCCGGTCCCCATGTTGTGCCGCCGGGAACACTCATTTCCTGCGGAACATATTCGGCGCTCCACAGGCGACCGTTTTCGTCGATCCACCAGTCAAGGGAAGGGGCCACCAGTACCCGCCCGCCGGTGCGATTAACCGACTCACCATTGGTCAGGTTGATAACCTTCCATACCGGCTGCCCTGCTTCAGTTACTTGAACCGCTACCGCTGGCTCACCATTGTCACCTTCAAAGGGAACCCAGAGCGGGCCATCCTTATATGAGCTAAGCTGATCATGGCTGGTTATCTCAAAGGTTTCTGTGTCGATGGATTTGAGGGTAGGACGGTTGTTTACCCACTCAAGGAAGGCAATATTAAGGTCATCCGGTGACCAGGCGGGTGGAACGGGCTGGTCGGAATCTGGCGGCGTAAAATCACCTACCGACACGACCCGTCGCCCGGTCCCGTCACGATTGATCATAATAAGCGAACCCCGGTCAGCGACCTGCTCCACGTAAGCGAGTTGTTCGTTGTCAGGTGACCATGCCGGATCACTGCGAACAAGCTGCTCGGTAGGTCCCTGTTCGGCGAGTTCAAAGAGGCCGGTTCCATCAGCGTGCATAATCCAGATGTCGGATGCTGTCGTTTCAGCGAATGGTGATAGAACACGATAAGCGACCCATTCATAATCAATGGTACGCACCGGTCGCCCCAGAACCATCTCATGCTCGGTGAGCTGGCGCGGCGATGTGCCATCCGATTTCACCGCCCAGATATTGTGTTTACCATCACTCTCTTCGCGTATAAACAACACCAACCCATCTAGACCAATTGGGCTGGTGGCAATGTCGACCGCAATAGAATTGGGCACAACCAAAATATCGCCAACGTCGATAAAATCACTATCTGTCAGGCAGTTACCTTCTTGCAGTGCCTCAACGCTTACTCCCGATGCAATCGCAATTGCGCCAAGCGTGTCGCCGGATTGGACGGTATAGGTGTCCTCCCATTCGGGATTTGGAGCGCAGGGGGTAGGGGTTGGAGTCTGGATAGTCGTGGGGCTTGGCACTGTCGTGGCAGTTGGCGGAATATCGGTTTGGGTGGGGGTTGGCGAAGGTGTTTGTTCCTCTTCACCGCACCCCACCATCAGGTAACCGATGATGGCGATTAACACCAAAAAACGGTTCATCAGTCGATAATAGAGTCCACCGTGGCACGAATGGTTGGATGATTAATCCGGTCATCCAATAAATAGTCCTCACTCATGGTTCTAAAGAGATTGTTCATGGTAGAAACAGGGATTAACGGAGCATCCTTTTGAACATTGGCGGAATTTGACGTGAAGACCACAATCCCATGCACGGGAACATGCCCCAGGTCATTTTTCTTCAGAAATTTGCGTAAGGCATACACATCTTTGGCACATTCGCGGGTAGGATTCGTATTCGCCGATTTTAGATTGCCGCTGCGCGTCCGGTTCCGCCATTCGGAACGCTCATTAATCCATGTTCCCGGATAATCCACCGCGCGGAACACGAGGACACCCGGTGGCCCAACCAGCACGGCATCAATATAACCCAGGCGACGGCGACTGATATTGCGCACAAAAATATAGCGGGCATCACTGCCAATTGAGGTTTGCTTGAGAAATTCACCTACTTCATAGGCGAGCGGGTTATCTTTTTGCAAGGTAAGACCTCTGACGACAACCCCCAATCCCCCGAGGCCGAATGGAATCCCAACAACGGTGAAGCAAACACCAAGCGGCGTCGAAAGTGATTCGCCAGCCAGCGGCAGTAAAAATAAGAGGATGCCGAGGGCAATGGAGATCAGGCCGATAAGAAAAACAAAGAAACCCATTACCCCATAAAACCGCCCACGGCGATTCACATTTTTTGAAGGATTAATATTCTGCATATCACAGCCCGTCCCAGAAGACGCAACAGAGTAAGTCGAACCCAATTCTACCGCTGATTGCGACGGAGTTCCATTAATCGGCGCTTTGCATCCTCGTGATTTGGATTGATGGCGAGTACATTTTGCAGTGCAACAATGCGGTCGTCATGAGATTCAGCCACTCGCGCCAGCCACAGCCACACATTGGTGCTGAACGGGTAGATTTCAACGGCCTTGCGAAAATAAAAATGCGCCTCATACAGCTTATTCTGCATAGCGCTGACATGCCCTGCCTGACACAGCCTGATGTATCGTTCTCGTTCCTCGTTGCTCAGATCACGTTCCGACATCAGCGTATCCAATCACTTACAATATCCCATGTAGTGCCATCACTGATTACACTATAGAACGTATCGGTCTGGAGGTCATACAAGAAGATGTCAAATTTCCCGTCAACATCGGATGAAAATGCAATAAAACGCCCATCCGGTGACCAGCGTGGGTTGATGTCATTCTCGCCATAGTTAATCAGCAATTCCGGCTCTCCGGAGCCATCGGCAGGCATAACATAAATATCAGAACCCGTTGTGCCTTCGCGTGTTCCACTGAAGGCAATGCGCGACTCATCGGGACTCCAATCAGGTGAATCCTCAACGATGGTGGCTTCGTTGCGTGTAATTTGTGTGACAACCTGTGCAGCGACTTCGTACACATACAGATCAGTTATGCCGCTCGATTCCATTGCGTAAACAATACGTGACGCATTGGGTGCCCACGCAGGATCAGAAACATTGCCATCCGAGGGGACTTCTCGTATTCGCGGTTCGCCCTCGCCGGGCATGAAAAAGTTAATGAACAGATTCTGGCCCGCACCACTACTCATTGCATTCCCCGTAAAAGCCAGCATGGTGTTACTTGGTGCCCAGGCGGGGGAACTTATATTCTCGACAAAAACTTCGCCGAACCACAGTGTATCCAGCGGTAACGAACTTCGATTGCCGACAAAGACCACGAGCGGATCAAAACGCCCAAAACGTGAATTGTATTCAAGCATGGCGAAACGCGCACCATCTGGTGACAGTGAGGCGTTTTGCCCGCGTGATTGATCTGGCGAGATTGGCGTTAGGATGTTTGTCGAAGGTTCTAGAATGAACACTGGCTGGTTCATTGGTTCGCTGCTTTGCGCACCACTGACAATCACCATGCGACCCACCGCCTCGGCGGGGGCTGGGGGTGGCGGTGTGGGTGTTTCGGTAGGCGGCGGCGTTTCGGTTGCGGTCTCCGTCGGTGTAATGGTCGGTGTGAGAGTAGCCGTTGGTGTATCCTCCGGCGTGACCGCTGTGGGTGGCAGTTCTGTGGTCTCGCTGTCAGGTGTATCCGTTGCATTTTGCGCGATATCGGTCGGGACGGCTGTATCGTCGGCTGTCGAATCGTCTTCGCCATCATCACTACCGCCGCCGGGCAGCAAAATAATCAGACATAACAAAACCACGAACACCAGTCCGCCGCCAAATACCAGACGTGCCTGTCGCTGGCTGAGACCATAACGACCCAACGCCTTCTCCACCGGGGCAAACATCCGGTTGAGATCGACAGTTGTCTTTTCCATTTCCGTTTCGGAGGTTGCTTCCGGGGTTAACCTGCCGCGTGTACCTCTTCCTTCTTTGGGAGCAGCACCTGTCGGAACTTCCGCTGCCGTTTGTTTCGCCAGCAGGCGATCAAGAATTTCACGGGCCTTCTGGTTGTCCGGGTTAATTTTCAGGACTCGCTGAAGGCTTTTAATGCGCTCTTCAGTGCCGTCAAGGACACTGGCAAGCCAGAACCAACCCATTTCATTGTTGGGATCAACCTTCACCACCTGCACCAGCTTCTGGCGGGCAAGGGACTTATTTCTGGCTCGCGCAGCCGCAATGCCTTCACGTAGAAGTTCTTGCAAATCTTGATCGGTCACCGTTTATTGTCCTGCACACCTGAACCCAATATCATCGGGCAGTTCAATGTCTTCCGACGGTAGCCAGACTGGATGACTAATCTCCTCATCCGGCGTCAACAGGTACCAGGTCAATGTTGCCACATCGACCAGCCACAGCCGCGTATTTTCGCGAGCAAATGATCGGGTTGTCGGCGGTGGAGTTGGAAGCTCTGGATCAGGTGTAGTGGGGTCCCGCGTGGGGCTGGGCGGCGGTACATCGGTCGGCTCGATAGCCAGGATTTCTTCGCCGGTTAAGCGAGCAGAACTGACAGCAATCCAGCGACCGTCCGGCGACCACGACGGATCGAATTCACCTGCAATAAAATCATCACCAATTGAGACAAGATTTTCCTGCGTACCATCGGCGACCATCGTGTACAAATCGGTTTCTTCAGGGTCGTTTCGATTGCTAATGAAGGCAATCTGACTTCCGTCGGGTGACCATGCCGGTGAAAAACTCTGACGCGGGGCGTCGGTCATCTGACAAACATTAACCGGCTCTTCAACCGGGAAACCATCTTGATCGTTCAACGGCAGCACAAAAATCTCTCTGTCGACTCCATCTAGATCTCCAGATGAATATGCCAGATAGTTTCCATCGGGCGACCACGCTGGCTCACGTTCATCCCGGTCATCAGTATTAAACAGCTTGACCGGATTGCCACCATCGGCATCCACGAGGAAAAGATCGAAGTCACCATCCTCGTTCGATGCAAATGCCACCCGGCTTCCATCCGGCGACCATGCCGCGTCAACAGTTTGGCTGGCCCCTAGAGATGTTAACTGCTGGACATCGCCGCCATTCACATCCCCAATAAACAGTTCCTGTGCTGTTCCCGTATCCGCCGTCAATAGAATCGAGTCGCCATCGGGTGAAATCATAGGCGAACTCAGGTCAGACGCCGAAACACCCTCGCCAAAAGTAAACGAAATGGGACTCTGATCATCCCCGGCACTGTTGATGGTAAACAGGCGATTGGCACTGGCAAACACCAGCGAAAATTCCCCACTCGGCGGCTCTGGTTCCGGCGTTTCCGTGGGAACAGGAGTCAATGTAGGTGGGGGTTCTGGCGTAAAGGTGGGGGGGGCCGTTTCAACCGCGAGATTCTCAATGGGTGTGCGAACAGGTGTGGCTGGTCCGGTGGTTGGCGCTGGCGTGGGCGTCCCTACCACCACAACCACTGGAACGTCTGTGGCTTCCACATCAGTATCCACCGTTAACCGATCAATCAACAGCAACAGGCCGCCGATAATTAGACCCAACGCAATTAAGGCCACCGCCAGTATGTACAGCGTCCGATTGTCGTCGGATTCCTTGCGCGTACCTTTCCACAGCTCAGACGGTTGCTGCGAGCGATCTTTCCGCTGTGGGATATAGACCTGACCGGCCTGTTGATCTGTCCGACTGCCGGTTGTGCGCAGACCTGTTGCGGGTTGGGAGGCCGCTCCCGTTACCGACAATCGTCGTAGCGCGTCTTGAGCACGCTCATTAGCGGGGTTGATACGCAAAACCTGCTGTAAAGCCTGGCGACGTTGTTCCTGTGTATCAACAACCTGGGCCAGCCACATCCAGGCTAGCTCATTATCCGCGTCTTCTTCAAGAACCTGACGAAATATGCTTCTGGCAAGAATTGTATTATTGTTCTGCGCTGCTTCAATTCCCGAACGCAATAGGGCGCGAAGGTCTTCCTGATTCAAGGCGTTTTCCTTCCGGTTAGTTAAAGGGATAAGACCAGGATACAGGCGAGGACGGCCAGAAGGACCATACCGACCAATGCTACCCCGCCGTAGAGCATTGCCTGATTGGCGCTGCGTGCACGCCGTCGATTAATTTTGTCCAAAGCCCGTTTGGCCTGTTGGTTTGCTGGATTGGATTTGACAGCGTTTTCCAGATACCGTTTACGCTGTTCGGGGTCATCCTGAACAGATGCCAGCCAGAACCAGGCGACATCATTACGTTTATCCTGTTGGAGCACCTGTTGCAGCATTACCCTGGCACCCTCTTTGTTGCCCTGTCTGGCGCTTTCAATTCCCATACGTAGTAGTTGGTCAACACTGGTGCCGCTACCTGAGAAGTTTGCCATTGTCCCACGCCTTTCGTCAGTCGTGCAGTGTTACTCACGAGTAGTATAGCACACGGCACAAATTGCCACACCCTTCTAGCCATTCGCGAACAAAGCTAAAGCCAATTGTATAAAATTATAGACAAAATGAGCCGAAATCGCGGCCCACAGATTGAAAGCTTCACGTAACCAGCCGAGGGCAAGTGCAACCACGAAGATAATAAGAGTCGCCGGGGTAAGCGTATATTGAATATGTACTGCCGTAAACAATAATGCGGTGGCCCACAAACCAAAAACGGGTTGGAGCGCACCTCGAAACGCAATTTCCTCGCCAATGGCGGCGGCAAATGCCACTGCAAAGACAATGCCCCAGCTATTAATGCTTTCGGCAATGGCTTCGGTGGCTTCGGTCTGGGCTTCAAAGGTTTCGGGAGAAACCAGAAGTGACCAGATGAACGCGATGAAACCAGCAGCCATAAACATCACGACACCCATACCGGCCCCTGCCAGCAACGATTCTAGCAGTGGCGGCAGAATACCCATTCTGGATTTAGGCGCAACAAAGCCGAGGCGTGTCATAACTTCCGGCCAGGAACGACGCAGGAACAGCCCGACACCTAACAGGGGAACAATGACCTGTGGCAGGAAATTGATGGCAAGAGACTCTAGCGTGATGCGAGATGTTTCGGCCAGCCCTTCCAATCCACCGCCCAGTACAAAGTTCCCAAGCTGTGTACCAAGTAAAAACACGGCGATGACGAGGGCCAGCATATGCACCGTGTTAGCAGGATCGAAGCCTCGTAAGCCCGGCGCATTGGGGTCGGTCGGCAAATAAACTCCGGCATGTTTTTCGACGGAACTGGGGTCCTGGCGTTTCGGGAAGAAACGCGCCAGCCAGGTTCGCACGTCATACAACAGCAACGCCGCCGCAACACTTGATGTAATAAAAAAAATAATAAAAGACAGAAGCGCATCGTCTGGATTAACCTCGGGTACATCAAGGGTCTCGCGCATATCATCAGATAGGGTCGAAATCCAGAGTGTCATTCCACTTATCAACACCAATATTGAGCTTGTCAGCAGCAAAATAAACTGAACGACCCGGTGCATACGCCGTTCTTGCAAAGCGTAATTTGCCGCAATCGTCAAAAACGATAACACAACCAGTATGATGATTCCTTCAAATATCACAATCCACCACGCGAACGTATAATCTGACCAGTAATCCATGCGGCTTCCGGTGAAGCCAGAAATAGAACCAGACGAGCCGCATCATCTGGGCTGCCAACACGCCCCAACGGTGCTGCTGACCTCAATTGTTCATGCAACTCATCCGACATCCAGCCTGTGTCAGTAGGACCGGGGTCAACGGCGTTAACGGTGATGCCGCGACCCATGACCTCTGCACTCAAACTTATTGTGAAAGCATCAATAGCCCCTTTGGAAGCTGCATAGGCCAGATTGCCCGGCATCGGCGCATATCCCTGACCGGATGTCAGATTGATGATACGACCACCCTCCTGCCCCGTCCAGTGTTGAACGAACTGCTGGCTCATTAGAATCGTACCTGTTACATTAACCGATAGGTGAGCATTCAAGATACTACTATTTATCGCAAGAATATCAACATCGACCGAGTAGGCTGCATTGTTAACGAGAATATCAATCTGTCTGAAAAAATCTATGGCTGTTTTAAAAACAATGGCTGGTGATGCCGGATCGGAAAGGTCAATTTCAATACCCTGTGCAGCCACCCCAAGTGCGCGAAGATCTTGTAGAATTTGGCCCGGTTCATTTGGAGAGACGCCCCAGGGCATTTCTTGATCAAAGGGGCGATAGTAGGTTGTGAAGATAGATGCGCCTGCGGCTGCCAGTCGTGTAGCGATAGCCTTTCCAATTCCAATTGAACGGGTAACGCCGGTGACAATGGCAACTTTGCCGGAAAGTGGCTCATTCGACATCGGCAATGCGGTCAGGCAGACTGAACTTGCCATCTTTATCGGGAGGGAAATCGATGACCTGTAACACAGCATCCATATTTAGGGGACCATATAGATGTGGAAAATGGTCACCGTCCGAGGGTTCGTAACGTAAGGGTGACCTGACGCGCTCTGTGTCGACGAGTAGGAGGACAAGACCTACCTGAGCCTTATATAAACGCTCCGCGACCTCAAGAAGTTGAGCAGGCAAACAAAAGTGAATATACCCCTCTGTTTGAAGTGTGTCGCCCTCATAACTGCCGGAGAGTTGGGCTTTTTCCCACTCTTCGCGAGGCGTTATATGTACTATCATTGCCATAATATTCGTTTTCCTGAGCTAAACTCTGTGTAACATAATATAAGTCTATCAGAGGATTTGGTTCTGACAAATTTCGCTGTTGCGCCAAGCCAACGGTGTTATGAATACTGCCGGGAGAAATCATGGTCAAACTGGTCATTTTGTATAAGCACCCTAAAGATGAAGATGCTTTTGAGCAGGGATATGTCAACAGTCTGGCGCTGTTGGAGAAGATGCCGGGTATTATTCGCCAGCAGGCAAATATAGTGCTGGGTAATCCCGAAGGCCGTTCGCCATACTATCGAATTTTAGAACTCTATTTCGATTCATATGATAATCTAGATGCCGCACTGCGCTCTCCCGAAGGCGTTGCGGCAGGTCGGCTGTTGATGAGCTTTGCGGGCGATCTGGTTGAACTGCTATTTGTTGATGTTTTTGAAGATGACTTGTCGAAAGAAACGTAATTTATGTTTATAACATTTGAAGGTCTTGACGGCAGCGGAAAGACGACTCAAATCCAGCTTCTGACAGCATTTTTGCGCAATCAGGGATACGATGTTGTCGCGACCCGCGAACCGGGTGGAACGGCCATTGGCGACCAAATCCGGGAAATATTGCACAGTCTAAAAAATGATGAAATGCATCCTCGTACCGAACTGCTGCTGTACACGGCTTCCAGAGCACAGTTGATTGAACAGGTCATCAAGCCGCACCTACAAGCCAACGCGATTGTTTTAAGTGACCGTTTTGTTGATTCAACACTGGCTTATCAGGGATACGGTCACCGGCTGGACCTCAATGTGCTGCGAACAATTCTGAACTTCGCTACCGGCGGGCTAACTCCAGACGTGACAATCTACATGGATATTTCGGTTGAGGAAGGGTTGAAACGGCGGCGCAGGGCAGCGGATGATGGCGAAGAATGGAACCGGCTGGATGCGCTGGCACTTGCGTTTCATAAACGGGTTTACGCTGGTTACCAAATTTTAGTGGCGGAAGAACCGGAACGCTGGGTTCAGATTGCTGCGTTGGGATCGGAAGTCGAAATCCACCAGCAAATCCGAGATGCTCTGTTGCCACGGCTTAAGCAGTAGCCGAGTACATTCTCTCGCAGATAGCTCTAACTTTCTCACGCAGTTCAGGGTCGTCTTCTAGCTGGCTTGCAATCTTATTGTAGCTGTAGAGCACCGTACTGTGATTGCGCCCCAGCGCATCGCCGATTTCGGGCAGGGATGCATCGGTTTCTTCACGGGCAATATAGATAGCGAGATGGCGGGCGTTGACGACATCGCGGTTGCGACTCTTGCCTACGAGGTCGCTCAAACTGAGCTGGCAGCAGCGGGCAGTAGCTTCGATCACGTCCGAAACCCGCAAACGCCGCTTCATGGTAGACATATCGCGCGGCTCACGTCCCTGCCGCAAAATACGTTCGGCCATATCAAGGGTCAGGCCAGTTCCCATAAGTGTCGAATAGGCCAGTACCTGAGTCAGTGTGCCTTCGAGGTCGCGCACATTGCCTTCGATGTACTCAGCGATGAGTTCTGCGATCTCAAAGGGCAGCCACTGGCCCTGCATCTCGGCCTTATCAGTCAAAATTGCCAGGCGCGTTGCGAATTCAGGCGGCTGAATATCGACCAGTAAGCCCCATATAAAGCGGGAACGCAGCCGTTCGCCAAGCGCAGCAATATCTTCGGGGTGGCGGTCGGAGGCAAGGACGATTTGTTTGCCCTGACTGTGCAGAGCATTGAAAGTGTGGAAAAACTCTTCCTGAATATTGCCCTTATTTGCCAGAAACTGGATGTCATCAATTAGCAGAATATCGAGATTGCGATAGGTATCCCGAAAATCAATGGTCGCTTTGTGGCGAATTGACTCGACTAAATGATTGGTGAACTGTTCGGCAGTGGTATACAGTACTTTGTAACCCTGCGAGTCGAGTTTATGCCCAATAGCATGCAGCAGGTGAGTCTTACCCAGTCCCGAATCGCCATAAATGAACAATGGATTATATGTTTCAGCCGGACGCTCGCTGATGGCCTGTGCTGCGGCAAAGGCGAGTTGATTGCTGGCCCCCACAACAAATGTGTCGAAAGAGTAATTGGCGTTCAGCCGGGGATTCCAATCACGATTCTCTTCAACATATTCTCTGGCAGCAGGTTCAATTCCGCCGAATTCGGATGTTCCTATCGGATTCGCTGTAATTGGATGTTCGGGAATGTAGGGATTGGAGACAACAAATTCAATGTCGATAGGCTGGCGGAAGATACCACTCAAGGTGTGTTTAACCGACCGATATAGCCGCTTTTCCAGCCAATCCTTGATATATGCGTTGCGTACACTGAGCGTGAAGACACCATTGTGGAATGCGACAAATTCGCAGTCGCGAACCCACGTATCATAGGTAGCACGATGCAACTGCACTCGCAATTGGCCTTGCGTTGCTCGCCATGCATCCTGGGGTTTCATTCGTCTCCACACTCTCTGTAAAAAAATCATCCACGGACAAGATATATAACAAACATCATCTACTCTGGCATGCGGCTCTCATCGCACACTGGTGGGCGTGGATTTATACGGCTAAATTCCGTTGTCTCATTGTGGTCCCGGATACTTTGCGAAGGTCATCTTTTATCCATTGCGTAGGAGTTAATCAATGGAATTGGAAATTGGGTCCCACAATTTCGAAGGTTCAGATATTGTAGCAATGTCACCTTGAAGACTCAACTAAATCGAGAACTTTTAAGGTTTGGAAAAATACAACCTGTAGAAAGTGACGTTTGGACCATGTTTTTTGTTGTTAAAAGATATAATATATATATATGTTGGAGGTAGATGTCACTTCCGAAATTTTAAGGAAATAGTCGGAGATAGCTCTATCAGTCCATATTATATATTGTTGCGGGGATAGTTAATGCATGTTTGGTGCGTTAACGGCTAACAAACATTAACGACGTACCATTGCACGTCTACTGAGCAGTCAGGGGTTTAACATAATGTCATTACAACACACAAAACCATCTACATCGGAGGGAACTGCCGACATCATCAAAGTATCTGCCGGTTCGCGTTCCACTGCCGTTGCTGGTGCCATCGCTGGCGTCATTCGACAGTACCATCATGCCGAAGTTCAAGCCATTGGAGCCGGAGCCGTCTATCAAGCGGTGAAGGCCATTGCGATTGCCCGTAAATATCTTTCGCATGAAGTTGGTATAATGACCGTGCCCGTTTTTACTGATGTCATGATTGAAGGTCAGGAAAGAACGGCAATCCGCTTTATCGTAGAAGAACGCACTGTCTTTGACAGCGAGGAGTAAATGGCAAAAATCGATCTTCATATGCACTCGACCGCTTCTGATGGGGTTTACTCACCATCAGAACTCGTTCGCATTGCTCTTGAGCGTGGATTGAGCGTAATTGCCCTGACAGACCATGATAGTCTGGAGGGAGTTCCAGAAGCACTTGCCGCCGCAGAAGACACCGGTCTTACTGTGATCGCAGGTCTGGAATTGGGCTGTGAGAACGGCCCCCGTGACGTTCATGTGCTGGGTTATGGATTGGATCCGTATGACGAGGAACTCCGCAACAAACTCGCTGAAATGCGAGACTATCGTGAACATCGTGCCGAGCGAATTGTTGAGAAACTCAATAGTCTCGGTATCCCTGTAACATACGAACGGATCTGTGAAATTGCCGGTGAGGGCGTTATTGCGCGTCCCCATATCGCCAAAGCAATGATTGAAGTAGGCGCTGTAGCCGATTACCAGGAAGCCTTCGATAAATACATTCACAACGATGGTCCTGCATATGTACCGCGTCTCCGCCTCAGCCCTGAGGATGGTATTAATCTCATTCATCAGGCTGGCGGAGTGGCGATTGTTGCGCACCCGTGCCGGTATGCTGATCCCATTGGCGTTGTGAGAGAATTTGCGGGTCACGGTGTAGATGGGGTAGAAATATTCTATCCCGACAACCCGCCGCAACTCCGCAATGAATTGAACGAAGTCGCCGATGAATTGGGACTTATCAAGACAGGTGGGTGCGATTTTCATAGACCGGGTCCAAACGGTGACCTGCTTATGGGTTGTGAGGACGTTCCGCAGAATGCTGTAGACTCAATTTTGGCACGTGCCGAACGTTATCGCGTTTAGAAACGGAAGAACAGTTGCCATGCAGATTTTCATCAGTTATGCCTTGACCGATCACGATTTTGCTGAATATCTCGCAGAACGTCTTGGTCAGATGGGAGTGCCCATTGCGTGGGCGCATCCAGAAGATGAACCTTCTGCATGGCAAACTGCTTTTGAAAATTCACATATTGTGATTGTCGTGCTGAGTCCGCAGGCACTCGAAGATTCAAATGTCAACAACGATTGGCGTCAGGCCCTTGAAACGCGCCGCCCGCTGCTTCCTGCATTCATTGAAACATGTTTTCCCGACTTGCCCGTCAATAAGTACGCAGATTTTACCGGCGATCTTGATCGCGGATTTAATCGGCTGATGCATTTACTGTTTGATCAAGCCGCTCGTCTCCGAAACCGCTTCTAGCGGTGTTTCCCCTAATCTGGCCCGTTCCCTTGACGATTATTGCCGTTGTTATTTTGATTACCCTGTCGATTGCCTCTTCTGCCAGGTTCAGGTCCGGGTTCGCCACACCGTTCACGCCAGCCAACCGCAGGTGCATGAGGTGGGGGTGGATTGCTGCAATCAATTGCTTCAGACGGTGGTGGTCCAGCGTTATCGGTCGGCGGATTTTCGTCCGCAGAAGAATCGGGATTGCCAGCACTGTCTTCAACATCCTCATTGGCAGAGGAGTCTCGACACTGCAAACCAAGACTCGCCGTTATCTCTTCGGCTGTAAATTCATTGGAAGTACCCGACAACATTTCCTTGGCAGAGGCTAACGCATTAATCTCAGGAGCATCGTTGACCCTGATATTGAGCTGCACCGAGATATACTGCTCAAATAGGGCATTTGTATCCATTGCCAGGATGGTTGCCTGATTAAAGGTTTGATCGTTGATGGTAACAACCACATCTGACCACAACGCTGGTTGCGCTTTCCAATACTCAAAATCACACACGGTCAAGTCTGGCAGGCGCAAATGAGTGAGTCGGTCATCAATATCAGTCATCAGCGTTTGAATAGAATGGTTCTGTGGTCGGATTTGCTGTGCTTTTGTCAATAAGGTTTGCTGCTCTTCGGTGAGCGCAATTAGGTCGAGCCGTGTGGCGTCCGATGCGGACAACCGTTGTATGTGATCAATTTCGTCACTGGCATCCTGAATGACAGCCAGATCGACCACCCCTTCATCAAGAAGTTGCTCAAATTCATCCAGCCGCCGCTGACTAAATTCCAGGCGCAGATCGACTTCGGCGCTTTCAGATGCTGCGAACGATAACCGGGTGCCTTCAACAAACCGTTTGACCGGATAGAGAGGTTCACCCGGTAGAGCATCTTCTGAAGCCCACGCGGTTCCGCCGCCGATAAACATAACCACAATTAGCACAGCGGCAATTGCCTTAAACAATACGCGGTGTGTTGTGCGACGCTGAAACGAAACGACGTTGGGGCTTAAGAGTCTTGCTTCAATACGAGCTTTTGCGGCAGTGTTCAACATTGGTCGGGGGGCATGTTGCAAGCGATTGACGACGTCAACAAAGGGTGATAAATCTTCACCGGCTGCTTCATCCAGATTGTCCGGGTAATGATGTAAACGGTCGTCCATCTTTTACTTCTCTCCCCGCAAATAGTGCCGCGAGTCTTTTTCGGTGCCAAGTAAGGCAGCCAATTGTTTAAGCGCCCGGTGTTGGGCGGTCATGATGGCCCCTGTGCTTTTGCCGAGTATTTCGGCAACTTCCTCATGACTTTTGAGTTCAACAAATCTCAGGATGATGATCGTTTGCTGCTCATCAGTCAGTTGGGCAAGTGCTGATCGAAGCTCATCAAATGACTCTCGATCCTGTACACGAATGTCCAGCGGTGTTTCGCTGCTATGCAATGTGTCAGGTAGTTCCTCCACGGGTTTCTTGCGTCGATAGTAGTCAGCGACATGGCCCTTAGCAATCTGGTATAACCACGCCTCAAAGGGCGCACCTGTGAAACGATAACGTGGCAACTGCTCAATCATTGCCAGAAAGATTTGCGCGATGATGTCTTCAATTGCTGCATCGTCTGACACCCGATAACCTACATATCGCGTGATCTTAGCTAGATAACGATGATACAACGCCGCAACGGCTTCACGGCTGCCCGTTTTGGCATCCTCAATCAGGATGTGGTCAGGCGTTTCCGATGTCATTCCAAATCTCGCTGTTTGCGACGCATCTGTTATATCGTAATTCCTGCGCCAATCTTACAAAATGGGAACATGATAATTCGATGAGAGACATGTCCCTGTCCTGGCTGTTGAGACTTGTCTTATTCTAACGTTAGCATGAATTCGAGGCTACAGTTTATTTGTGGAATTAACCCTGATCAACCTCGTCATGAACGGGGTCAGAGGTTAATTTCCGCCAAAGACCTGGATAGCGATGACAATCGGATCACCAACCAGAATAGGCTCATCGAATTCGGGAGCCGCAAATTGGAGCTGCCACGCACCAAAGTAACAACCGCGCGTCCGGGGTGCTTCAGCGGCAAACTCAAGTGATGTCTGTTCACCGCGACGTACCCGCTGTGTGATAAAAAAGCGCGGTCGTTGAGGGCTGGTGAAGTTGATGTCGTAGGTGATACGGGATGTATCCTCAGGGCAATTGTTGTTTAAATTGTCGTAGAATCCTTCTTCGACCAGCGTTGAGGTGTTGCTCACAAAAGTCAACTCTAAATCACCATTAAGCGGCCAGTCGCACGTACTTGCATTTTCGATGACGATTTCAAGATCGAAGTCATTGCCTGCCCCGACAAGCCTCTCGTTGCGTGTCGCAGTAATAGGTGGAGCGATGCCAATATCTTCAGGCTCAATGACGACATAATTAAGATCACAGCGTGCCAGAATTTCGACCAGATCGGGTGTCGGAGAAGGTGCATTGGCTGTTGCGAGGGCAATAGCTGTAGACGTCTCACCGGCAATGGCGCGGGCTGTCGCCGTCCGGTTGGGCGTTCGTGTTGGTGTGGGCGTGACCTGTGTGTCCGTTGGAGTGGGTGTAGGTGTATCGGTGGCTGTGTCAGTGGGCGTCGGCGTATCGGTTGGTGTGGGCGTATCGGTAGCCGTGTCGGTCGATGTCGGCGTATCGGTCGATGTTGGTGTATCGGTCGATGTCGGCGTATCCGTTGATGTTGAGGAGGGCGAAGCATCTGCTACGACAGCCTCGGTTGGATTTGAATTCTCTTCCTCAGACAGCAGATTTGATAGCGGTCCTACCCCACCTATTCCGGCGACCAACAGGGCCAGCAGTAGACCAACAGATGCCACGAATAAAATAGTTATCGCCGACAAGAACAGGTTGTCGGCCCGCGTACGTCTTCTTCGGGCGCTTCCGGTTGAAGTCGTGGAGGAGAAGTTGCGCGTGCTGCTTGTTGTAACGGGCCGCTCATCCAATTCCCCGGCTGAAAGGACAGGCGTTAAATCAGAAGTTGATCTTAGATCTGTGTCATGAGACACCGGGAAACCAGCAGGACGCTTCAACTGAGAGGGGCGATCAAAATTGGCATCAATCCCCGCATGTAACTCTTCAAGAAACTCATCTGCTGTTTGGTAACGCTGATCAGCATCTTTGTCCATCGCCTTTTTGATGATATTTATCACCCAGTCAGGCGTTTCTGGCGCAATGCTTCTAATGTCCGGCAACGGCTCATTCAGATGTTGCAGAATAACGGCTAACGGTGTGTCAGCGTCATAGGGAAGTTGGCCTGTAACCAGTTGAAAGAAAATGACGCCCAGCGAATAAATATCTGAGCGTTCGTCACCAGCCTCACCTAAGCCCTGTTCAGGGGCCATGTAGGCCGGTGTGCCGACCATTCCCCCGCTGGCCGTAAACTGGACTCCTGTTACGATTTTGGCAATACCGAAGTCGGTCAATACCACCCGCCCGTCCTCATCCAACATGAGGTTAGCGGGTTTGACATCGCGATGAATCATATTGCGCTTGTGGGCGTAGGAAAGGGCGCTGCCTGTTCCCGAAATTATATAAATGGCTTCTTCAAGGTTTATTCGCTGATTACCGGCTGTTAACTCAAGCAAGCGATCCTTCAGGGTTGGACCATTGATGAGTTCCATCACCATGTAGTAGCTTTCACTGCTTTCGTCAAACTCAAAGTCGAAAACCTGAACAATATTAGGATGACGGAGCTTTGCTACATTCTTAGCTTCTTTTTCAAAGCGGTTCTTGAACTCTGGATCGTCTGCGAGGAAGGGATGTAGAACCTTGATAGCTACGTAGCGGTCAAGGGAAGCGTGATACCCCCGATAAACTTCTGCCATTCCTCCTCGACCGAGGCGCTCAATAACTTCGTATTTACCTAAAGTTTTCCTTGCCACGAGAGTTGTTTACCTTTGTGATCGGCAGAGCTAAGCACATCGTGTAGTATAGCGGATAACAGGCGACTACCCAACTATGAGTTGTCAGCAAAAATCGAATCAAGTAGAATTCGATTGCCTATCAAATAATCTGATTTTGCCAACTATGCTAATTCGTGCTTTTCGTCTGACTGATAAATTTAGCAATGCCTTTTTGAAGATCGCTGTTTGGCTCAGCAGTTTTTTGCTGACGCAAGTTACATTATTGCGCGAATCGTCCGAACACGCGATTGTCAATTTGTATACAGGCACAAAGGATACCGTAGATACAGTAACGCGGGGAAGTAGGAATGCTTACGGTGCGACAGATAATCGACGTCGATCACTGATGGCTCAGCGTGCTGCTATTGTCGAGTCGGACAGTCGGGGGGTGATACAAGCTGCGCTGGTTGAAGACCCGCTGGTGCAGCAAAACCGGACGTTGAGCATGTTTACTGTCCTGTTGCTAATTGCTTTGATCGCAGTCGTGCTGTGGGCAACCAGTCAGGCCCCCACATCCAATAATGGTTCTTCTAATCTGGGCGGTATTATTCCCCGGAACAACACACCGCTGGCTACTGCCCGTGATATTCCTACGCAGGCACCATCGGTAACCCCTGTACCCCAGCCGCTGAATTGGCGGGGCACATTAGCGTTTTCCTTACGTGAAAATGGACAGGAAGATGTCTTCGCGTTCCAGCGAGGAGACAGCGCTCCCAGCCGCCTCACCAACAATCCGGCGGATGATCGTGACCCGGCCTGGAGTCCTGATGGTCGAACGCTGGCTTTTGTGTCCAACCGTGAAGGCAATTGGGACCTGTACATCATGGACATCATCTCTAAGGAAATCCGGCGTATCACTTTCTCACCCGGATATGAGGGGTCGCCGACGTGGAGTCCTGATGGGTTGTTCTTAGCGTTTGAAGCCTATGATAATGTTACCAACAATCTGGATATTTACCTGACATCTGTTGATGGGTCAGGCGAATGCGGTCAGACACCATGTCAAGTAACCCGGCAGTCTGGGGCAGACTTCGAACCAGCCTGGATGCCACAAGCACCCGATGGAAGCGGAGGGCGGTTGATTGCATATACGAGCATCCGAGCCGATACGCAGGACATTTATCTGCTGGATCTGGATAACCCTTCTGATGAGTCGGCCCTGAATCTGACTAACACACCATCTATTGACGAAAATTATCCGGCATGGAGTCCAGATGGTCAGTTTGTCGCCTACAGTGTCCGCACAGAAGATGGCATTGAAGGCGTTTTCTATCGTGACATCAATGACCCTTCAAGGGAAAATGGAGTTGGGCGAGGCCGGATGCCGACCTGGAATCCGATTGATGGTAGCAGTCTGTTTTATACGGCACAGCGCGGTCAAGACCAGTCCCAGATTATCGGGGCGAATCCGGGTACACTCGGCGGTGGAGGCGATTTGCAGACGATCAGCGGTACCGTAGCCGATCTTGATTGGATGGCTGCCGAGCCAGAATTTGAAGCGGTGGTGGCGAATTATGCACAGCTTTATGACGAAGTGGCTGCTCTCTCTGCTGATGGGCGTTACTTGCTGGCACTACTGCCCGGCGTCGATGCACCCGATGCCTATCTCAACGCACGAGTGGATGATTCGTTTAATGCGCTGCGACAGCGCGTTGAAGCCGAGACGGGTATTAATTATCTGGGTGAGCTAGAAGATGCTTTCTGGCGCAAGGAGCGTCTCCCGGAAGGTGGGCTGCCGCGCGAGAGCTGGCATTATGCAGGACGAGCCATCGCGCTGAACCGGACTCTGGTTTCGCAGGGCAGTCCCACACCAATGGTAGTCGTTCGCGAAAACCGCGAGCTTGGGACCTACTGGCGAGTGTATTTACGAGTTGCGGAAACTGCCCAGAACGGCAGCCTCGGTGAACCGCTGCGCCAGATACCCTGGAATTTCGACGCGCGAACCTCTGGTGATGACCTTGAAGCGTATGAGGCCGGGGGACGTCGTATGACGAGCCTCCCACCCGGCTACTATGTTGACTTTACTCAGCTTGCTGCCGATTATGGCTGGGAACCAGTCCCGTCGGAGCGAAATTGGCGTCAAAACTATCCGGGGATTCTATACTGGCAGTTTGTTAGAAACGATGGGCTGAATTATGCACAGGCCATCCGGGAGTTGTATACTGAAGCTGAAGCCGCGCTCATCGGGGCACCTCCAATAGCCGCAACCGCAACCATTCCGATTGCGCCAACCGAGACTGATATTCCGGCCAGAACACCGACCCCATTGCCGCCCGACCAGCAGTAGGAGAGCATTGTGAGAGAACTTCCAGAGACTCCCATACAAAAGTCACAGGGGACCATCTTTAGCAGTCCCCATGTTCAGGCTGTGTTGGTGCTGGTTATTGCAATTGGGGTTGCTGTCTTTTTTCTCAACCGAAACCAACAACCGGATCAACAAATATCAGCATTCCCGGCAGCAGTGCAGCCAAGTCCATCACCTATCCCGGACTGGAAGTTGGCGCTTGAAAATCAATTGATCAACGCAGCAACTGCCGAACCGACACAAATCATCCTGCCGACGAACACGCCAACCGACACGCCTTTTCCCACAGCCACATCACAGATTTTCGATCCCGATCAGGTTGAAGGTTCACCATTTCCGACCCGGACACCGGGGCCGACGAGCATACCGCAGCCGACAATTCAATCACGCGGCGCAACACCGGTCCCAAGCCCAACCGGGGTCGCGATAGCTGACGGCGGTGTTAGTGGATTTCAGCCGCCTGCCGAATCAATCCCGCTTAGTTTGCAGCCCAATGACCATTTCTTTATGAAACGTCCGGTTGATGCTACCGCCAATGGACAATCATTATTCTATTATCCGTATGGGTCAGCGAGTTCACTGAATGGCGTGACCTTGCAGGTACATCACGGCATCGACATCCCGAATCCCGAAGGGGAACGTGTCATCGCTGCCGCTGACGGAACAGTGGTTTTTTCGGGCATCAGTCGTGATACTACAGCTCAGATTGACGATCTTGAAGTCTATCCATCTTACGGCGAAATGATCGTCATCCGCCACGACTTCAGTTTTAAAGGTCAGCCTGTATGGACGTTATATGCCCACATGTCAGCACGAGTTGTGCAGGAGGGTGATCGGGTTACGATGGGGCAAACTATCGGCCTCGTCGGGCGAACCGGCTATGTGACAGGTGCACACGTCCATTTTGAGGTGCGTATTGGCGTCGTTAGTTACTGGAATACCCGAAACCCGTTAATGTGGATTGCGCCTTATTTGGATCATGGTGTAGTCGCCGGGCGTGTGGTTGACCGCGACGGTAATTTTATCGAGAACGCACTGCTGCAAATTAATCGTGGTGGACGGCGCGTTGACACAACAACGACTTACGTACAACCCCACGAGCCGGAAGTTCGCACACGAGGTCATGTTGTGCCAGACGACAATTGGCGCGAGAACTTTGTATTTGGTGATGTTCCCGCCGGAGAGTATGAAATTGTGTTGGTTGTTGACGGTCGGCGATCTACACAATCGCTAACAGTACGGCCCGGCATGGTCAACTTCAAAGAATTTCAGATTGACCCGCCCGAATCGACACCAATACCTATCGACGAAAGTGCACCGGGGAATTAGCGTTGCCTGAAAGTATAAGAAATCTGGACGGGGTTTTGATAAACTACCTGCTATGAGAAATTGGACAAAAATCTTAACGGTCATCATTTTGCTGATGTTGGCGACTCTGGCCTGCAACCTCACCGCCGACGCACCGCCGACACTGGCTCCTCGTGCCCCGCAGTCAACGCTTACCCCGGCGAATCCATTCGGGCCGCAGGCTACGATTTTGCCACCGCCTGTCACACATGCGCCCCTGCCGCAAGGGTATACTACATCGTTACCCAGCAGTCCTAATATAACGGTGGTTCTCAATCAGGTCGACTCACAGCGGATGATTTCGGATATTCAAGCACTGGTTGGTTTCGGAAATCGTTATTCGCTGTACGAACCTGCGGCAAATGAGGGTATTTTTGCTGCCCAGCAGTGGATTACGAGTCAATTGGAGGCTATTCAAGCCACCTATCCTAATACACTTATTCAAGTCTGGTCGCAGTCCTTCCCGATAGTGAATGGCAGTCAAATCGTTCAGAACAACAACATTGTTATGGTAATCAATGGAACGGACGCTCAAGCGGGTGTTGTGGCGCTCGGTGCACACTACGATACTATCAGTGTGACCAATAATCCGTTCCAACCCGGCGCGAATGACAACGGGTCCGGAGTGGCAGCGGCTCTGGAAATTGCCCGCATTATGGCTCAGAGACCGCACCGGGCAACGCTTGTTTTTGTCTTTTTTGCGGGCGAAGAACTTCAAAGAAATGGCAGCTTATCTTTCGCACGCGATTACATTCACTCTACACGTATTCCGCTGGTCGCCACCATCAACCTTGACATGATCGGCAACCCTACAGGTCTCAACGGTAATCGTTATGATTATCAGATGCGTGCTTATTCAGCCCCAGAAAATGACTCCGAGTCACGTGCACTGGCTCGTTTGACCGAAATGGTCGCACGTGGCTATGTGCCGAACATGGTAGTCAATGTCATGGATTCACTTGACCGGCAGGGACGCTGGGGCGATCATCAAAGTTTCAGTGATCTTGGCTATCCCGCGATTCGCCTTATCGAACAAGAAGACAATCTAAGCCTCGTTCATAACCCAAATGACACGTTAACAAACATTGATTCCAACTATCTCCGCCGGACGACGCAGGTAACACTGGCAACCTTGCAGGTACTTGCCGATGGACCTAATCCACCAACATTGCGCCAGATGGATACCTCCACCTGGACACTGGAATGGTCACCTGTTCAGAATGCAGTCTCCTATATGGTAGCTTTGCGCAGCCCCGGCTCACTTAAATATGATATGCACATCATGGTTCAGGATACACGGATGAGCTGGGCGGGTTTCCCCGGTTTTGAAGCGGTTGCCGTCGCGGCCATTGACGCCAATGGCCTATTAGGGCGATTTTCTCAAGAACAACGCATTCAGACTGGCCCGGTTGAATAAATATCTAGGGGGCAAGCCGCTGGATTTTCCACGAGTTATCATCCTGAAGTGAGTATGCGATACGGTCATGTAACCGGCCCGGACGCCCCTGCCAGAATTCAAATCTAAACGGCTTAACGCGATACCCACCCCAATGTGGAGGCCGAGGAATGTCCTGTCCTTCAAATTGCTCAATGATACGTGCTGCGCCCTCATCGAGAGTGGCCCTGCTTTCAACCACTGTACTTTGCTCGGATACCCATGTGGCAATCTGGCTGTCGCGTGGTCGAGTTACGAAGTATGCATCCGAATCAGCAGCAGCGATTTTTTCGACGGTTCCTTCGGCACGTACCTGTCGCGATAGTTTATCCCAGTAAAAACAGAGCGCTGCGTTAGGATTCTCGGCGATTTCCGTGGCTTTGCGGCTGTTGTAATTTGTGAAGAAGACAAAGCCCTGCCTGTCAAAACCTTTAAGGAGCACCATCCGTGCCGAGGGCATTCCATTGGCGGTCGCGGTGGCAAGGCTCATCGCATTGGCCTCAACATGATTGGCATCAATCGCAGCTTGCAGCCAATTCGCAAATTGTGCAAACGGATCAGCATCCGCGTGTTCAAGGTCCAGCGGTTCGTTCGGATACTCCGTGCGCATGTTGGAGAATGTCGTCATTATTTACCCTTTGCGGTCATAACGTCTGGCAGGCATCTGTGTTACATATAGAAAATGTTCTATTTTCGTTACAAACTTATATAGAAATCACAAAAAACAATCATTTTGTATGGCAGGTTTGATGACTTTTTGAGTAGTTAACCTGATGTTAACACTCATTGAGTAAAATACGATAGATGGTTAAAGGTAATGCGTCTGTTGATTCAGAGGTCAACAGAATGCTACAATATCATCGGACTATTTATCCATCTACTAAGTGACAGTGAAGAAATGAAGCTGAAACAGTCAACTACCCCGCCGCAAGCGACGGGGCATGTCGGAGAGTACCGGTCTTGCCAACCGTGAAAACGATATGGGTAAGCGGTTGACTAGCCTACCCAAGCCGTAATCTCATTGAGGCTAAGGCGTTTGAAGGGAACTCGCAACCTGGGCGTGGCAGCCCGACGCACCGTACGGATGTCCCGCTAGTCTGTACGCCTCTGCGGTTGTGAGTGGCGAAGGGATTAGTTGCCCCCGCAAGGGGAGATGGTGGGGTGACTCACCAGCGTCTTACCGACGTTAAAGGTTTGGCTTGAGGCGAGCCTTCCATTTGGTAAATCGCCTCACTTTATCCGACTAAGTACGAAGGAGAGGCGCTCCTCCTCGCTGCAAGCAACGAGGTTTCCGCGCTAAAATCTAATGACAGATGTTCGTCCTTTCGCGCCTATGCCCGGCGATTTAGCACTGGTCAGTCGTCTGGCGAAGTCCCAATTCTTGATGGATAACGCGACCGCTTTTGCGCGTGGCGTGAACCCGCTTGAATCGGCACTGCTTTCGACTGTACCATTAGCCGATATGGGATTGCCAACGCTCATTTTGCGTGAGGACGATCATGGCTACCTGGGGCAGATCCGTCATCGTGCAGGTGAACGCCATGCTCAGTTGGTCTGTCTTGCTCCGGTTCCTGAGGAACTTGAGGATGACGAAACACAATGGCTTCATCTCCTTGACGGGCTGGTACGGGTTGCTGGAAGACGCGGGGCACATATTCTGAAGGCAGAAGTGCCAGAATATGAGTACGAAGTGATCAGGTTGCTGCGCAAGGCTGGATTCTGGGTATATTCGCGACAGACAATTTATCGCCATAAACCGGGACATTTTGTAGAAGCACCTGAGAATGATCGCTTATGTCTGCGATGGGCAACTGACCGCGACAAAAATCGCATCCTGGCCCTTCAAGGACATCTGGTGCCCAGCATTGTTCAACAGGCAATGACTCCTTACGATGATGAGGACTTTCGCGCCCTGGTCGTCGAAACCTTGCAGGAGGGCCGTCTTGTTGGAAGTCTTGAAGTGGTGGATGGGAAATGCGGATTGCTTGTGAAACCGCTGTTACACCCGGATATTTTTGAGGCAGAAGCCCAGTGGACGTTTGCCATGGCTCTTCGCTCCTTGCCGAAGGCAGACAAACTCCCGGTGTACTTCTCAATCCCAAACTTCCAGGAATGGTTGCGGGTAGCGTTGCAATCGCTAAAATTGACCGAAATTGACCGTCAGGTTGTGCTTGTCAAACATATGTCGATAAAAAACCGACAGACTGATGAAATCGTCCAGGCGGCACGTGAAGTAATCTTTGGCACATCACTGGTGAGTGCCATCGAATTAGGGGTAGATCGCGATACCACTCCCTGATGCATTCAGCAAATACGCACTAGTTCGTGCAGCATTTGAAAATAAAGAGCGTATATGGAATATCGGATCACTGACGACATTGGCAAACTGCTAGAAGTGCTGCCACATGATATTGTGGAGAGCATTGAACAAGTTGGGAATAAAGATGAACTCATCGAAATAGTGATGGATCTGGGTCGCGTCCCAACGGCAAGATATGTGGATGAAAATGTCATCCTGAGCGACCGTGAAATTGAATCGAGCAACATCGATTATGTTGTATCCAGACTGGGTATGTTCGATGCCGATAATCGTGCAGGAATGGAACGTACACTGCACCGCATCAGTGCCATTCGCAATCGCCAGGGGGTGATTGTGGGCCTCACATGCCGTGTAGGGCGTGCGGTTTATGGAACCATCGACATTATCGAGGACATCATCACACATGGTTCAAGCGTACTGCTGCTTGGCCCGCCGGGAGTAGGTAAAACAACTCTCCTGCGTGAAGCGGCCCGCGTACTCAGCGAGACACGCCGCGTGGTTATCGTCGATACGTCAAACGAAATTGGCGGCGATGGTGATGTGCCGCATCCGGCTATCGGATTGGCCCGGCGTATGCAGGTTTCGCAGCCTGCCTTGCAGCATGAAGTGATGATCGAGGCCGTTGAAAATCATAACCCTGAAGTCATCATCATTGATGAAATCGGGCGCGAGTTGGAGGCGCTTGCTGCGCGTACCATTGCTGAGCGTGGGGTTCAGTTAGTAGGCACTGCGCATGGTAATACGCTCGAAAATCTCCTGCGCAATCCAACCTTGACCGATCTGGTTGGTGGGATTGAATCGGTAACACTGTCTGACGAGGAAGCACGCCGTCGCCATACACAGAAGAGTGTATTGGAGCGTCGTTCTCCACCGACTTTTGATGTTCTGATTGAGATTAAGAGCCGCAACCAGCTTGTGATTCATGAAGACCTTGCGTCGGCGGTTGATGCACACCTGAGAGGCCGCCCACTGCCGGTTGAAGTTCGCCAGCGTGATGAATACGGCGAGATCAAGAAGAAAACGATTTATCCGGAGTCGCGCATGCAGATCAATCGCGGGGGATCACAACCGGGCGTCCGTCTTGGATCGAATGGACATGGTTCGCATGATGATGACAGCAGTCGTCGGCTCGAACATAAGCCGAGGCGTAAACCTCAGCAGCAGCCAGCACCAAAGGTAAGTGCCGAGCCTGCCAAACCGCGTTCCGTGAAGATTTACGCTTATGGCGTGGCACGCAATCGTCTGTATGGGGCAGCGGCGGATATGAATCTGCCCGTCGAACTGGTCGACAATATGACCGAAGCGGATGTGGTGGTGACCTTGAAGAGTTACTATCGCCGCCGTCCGAAGTTGATTGTCGATGCGGAACGGCGCAGTATTCCGATCCATGTGCTGCGGGCCAATACATCGGCACAGGTAGAAAGCTTTCTGGGCGATCTTTATCAGGTCCAGAATCTGGATGATCCTATCGAACGAGCCTTAGCTGAAGCACGGGCCGCGATTCGTTTGATTCAGAATGGTGAAGCCTTTGAGGTCGATTTAGAGCCGCAGTCCGCACAGGTGAGAAAGTTGCAGCACCAGCTCATCGAAGAGTTTAATCTTTCTTCCCAGAGTTATGGTGACCAGCCCAATCGCTTTGTGCGGGTCTATGGCGACGACATTGCCTGAGAGGCAACGATTTAGCTAGATGAAACGGCAGGGGAACCCACTCTGCCGTTTTTTATTCCAGCATATTCTGGAGATAACTGAACGGGTCTGTGATGTCAAAGTAGAGTATTATCTCCGGGCCATCTTCATCATTACGCCGGGTGCAGGTCAAGACATCGAACCGCCGCCCATCGTGTTCGATTAGCTGTTGGAACTTGAGTTTCAGCCCATTGAGACTGAGCAGTGTATATTCTTCGGCAACCGCTACGACCTTAAGCGCCGACTCAAACGATTTGCCATCGCCGGACGTGTAAATCGCTTCAATCATCCCCCTTATGAAGTCGTGCTGACGCCGGGCATTTTCCGTATTATTGAGTTGCTCGTAGGTATATTCCAGTAAAAGCCGCACTTCCAGATCCATTGGATTTTGGTCAAGCATGGTAGTGCAAAATTCCACGACACTCTCAAAACTGTCCAGGCCGTTGGTTGTACCAATCAGTTTGCCTGACGAATAATGGCTCGTCGGGCGATAGTCCCCACTGGCTACATATGCCTCACGCAGGGCAATAAAATCAGCACCTGACGGGTTTTCTTGAGCTTGACGGGCCAATTCGAGATAGTCGGGCATAAATACTCCGCGGGAATTAGATGACGTACAGCATCAGATACACGATCACACCCGTAACGGACACATACATCCAGATTGGGAAGGTGTATTTTGCGATCTTGCGGTGCTTTTTAAACCTCTTTTTGGTCCCGCGCCACAACGTCAGAATTGCCAGCGGTGGTACCGTGGCCGCCAGCACCACATGGGTAATCAAGATCACAAAATAGATGACGCGGCTGATACCCTCGCCTTCGTAGGGACGGGAGCCTTCATAATAGTGATATGTCAGGTACGACATCAGGAACAACACCGAAAACCCAAAGGCGGTCCACATGACGGCGCGGTGGGCCTTCCAGTGCTTCTGGCGGATTAATATGAAGCCAAACAGCAGAAACACAGCACTTACGCCGTTGAGCACTGCATTGAGCATCGGCAAATCTGACGTTTCGATCATCGTTATATACCGAGCGTTACCGATAAACAAATACTCAACAAAATCAAAGCCAGAAAGCCATTGCTGGTCAGGAATGCTTTCTTTGCCTGTGTTTTGTCCGGCTGCTGAATGAGCCGCCAGCTCTGTTTCAGGAAGTAATAGGTCATCAAGGCTGAAGGAATGAGGTAAAGAAAGCCCAATGCCGGGTCCAGATTCAGCAGGATAGTGAGGGTGCCGACACAGGCCGCATGGACAAAGCCCCAGATTGCCGTAGTCCGCGTGTCGGTCGTCACCGGCAGCATGGGGATATTGGCAGCAGCATAATCATCACGGACCATAATCGCCAGGGACCAGAAATGAGCAGGCGTCCAGAAGAAGACCAGCAACGCCAACATGAGCGCTCCGGTCGCATCCCAATTGCCAACGGCGGCACTGCCGGTGAGCACAGCACACGAGCCAGCCGCCCCACCAATAACGATGTTGAGGGCGCTGCGCGGTTTAAGCCACACTGTATAGACCACCACATAAATAATCGCACCCATCAAAATGAAAAATGCCATTGGTGGATTGCTGAACAACAAAATTCCCACCGGAACGAGCACCATTGCCAGTGATACGAACAACACCAATTCAGCATTGACCGTGCCATTCACCAGCGGTCTCTCGGCAGTGCGTTTCATGGCATGGTCGGAATTGCGCTCAAGATATTGATTAAGTGCCGATGCCCCGGAAGCACCAAGCCCACCCGCTACAAACAGGGTTACTAACTCGCCGATGGTGGGTACGCTGCCTACCGCGAGAAATGAACTGCCCAGTGATGCAAACAGTAGCAGGGTCACGATGCGCAGCTTGAATAGCTGGACGATAGTTTTTGCCAGTGACGGGTTCGGACGTATACCCGCCTGTATAGTTTGTTGTTGTTGGATGCTCATCTTATTCCTTCACACGTTGACGTAAGGCTTGAAAAATGACGGCCAGTGTTACGATACCAATACCAATCAAGCCCAGAACCTGACCTAGATCACGCAAGTTTGAGACTTCAGAATCACCACTGCTGGAATCACCGCCGACTTCCAGAGCAAATTCGACCTCCGCCGCGCCTTCAGCACCTGTAATCACAATCCGAATGGTCCACTCTCCAACATCGGCAAGCTCAAGCAGCCCTTCATAGAACAGTGGATTGGCGCTACCCCCGATGATCGCGGTCGATGTCAATGGCTCTGCGATTTCATCAGGAGGTTCTGCGGTGATCGCAAGCGACGCTGTTGTAACGAACATGGTTGCCGTGTCGTTTTGAAGTGAGATCGTGATATGAACCTCATCACCCGGTTGAACTGCCTCTGGCTCAACCCACACGGATACAGTGTAGGGACCTACGACCTCCTGTTCAACAACCTGTCTGCCAAGCCCATGACTCAGGGCAGTGGAGACCCCTACCAATAGTATGCTGCACAGGATGAGAAATATCTTGTTTCGCATCAGGATGATAGAACCTTTCGCGTATCGATAGGTTTACGGATTCGAGATTTTTTCTCGCTATCGTCGATCATCTTTGCGACAAGGAAAATGATGGCAATCAGGTACATCATGCCACCCGGCAGCCACATTATCAATCCCCCGATGGTTTGATCATCGACCGGGTCCAGATTCCAGAAGCGAGGGACGCGGGCATAGTGCTGGTATATCAGTTCGCCCCACAGGCTTAAGCCCATGCCCAGAATAATATTCTGGAAGTAGGTAAGGCCCACAATAACAAGCCGCATGCCGAATGAGCGGCTCTTGTGGATACGCGGTGCAGCACCCGTAATGTGCCACCACAGCAGCATTCCCGTCGCGAAAAACGAGATGTGCTCAATATCATGGATAAATTGATCCTGAATGGCGGCGTCATACGCGCCCGGATCATGCCACAGCCACAGCGAAATAGTAAACAGCAGCCAGATGAAAGCCGGTGACGATAACTGCGTGAGGCCCTTGCGGAAGGCTGATTTGCGCCCAAAGATTTTGCCGACTTCAATCCGTCCGGCTCTGGGAAGACCCCAGAAGCTAATGGGCATCGGTGCAGCTAGAAAGATCAACGGCGGCACCGCCATCACCAGCAGTAGATGCTGGATCATGTGGATGAAAAAGAGAAATGTTTGATAGAAGTCAATCCCGGAATACAAAGCGATGCTGAAGAACATGTGCCCGCCTATGTATGAGGCTAGCCGCCAGCCATTGGCAATCTTTGCCCCCTTACGACGCAGCCGAAACCAGCCGGTCAGATAAATCACAGCAAGAATCATCTGCGGGATGAGGATTTCCAGACGGAATTCCCAGGTTGTCAGGAGTGCTTCGAGTTGTGGGTCCATAAGTTATGAAAAAGCCCGTTACGAAGATAGGTCCCCCGTAACAGGCTTTTGAGTTTACCTATCGGTTGACTGACTAATGTGCTTCTGCCACTGTACCGACAAGGTAGAGGGATACATAGAAGAATACCCACACCACGTCAACAAAGTGCCAGTAAATTGCAGATGCTTCTACCCCGAAATGTTTCTCAGCGTCATAGTGCCCCTTCATGCCGTTATAAAAGACGATCATCAAAAACAAGACGCCCGTAATAACATGAAGGGCATGCATACCTGTCATGAAAAAGAACATACCAAAGGCGATACTCTCATCGGGGCCTTGATGGGCAATCGACCACTCATAGCCGACGCCGCCAGTAAAGATAATGCCCATGATGATAGCAATTGCCAGACTGATCATGAAATTGCGGCGGTCATTGTAGGCAATCGCCACCTCGGCGCGATTCACGAAAAAGCTGCTGACCAGAAGTATCGCGGTAATGACCAACCCAAGCACCTGATCAAGTTCGGGCCGGGTTCCACCCAACAGCGTAATTCGGGCAACGAGGATACCTGAGAATAGGAAAACTTCAGAGACAATGAACAGCCAGAATCCAACCCGATTCATGCGCAGACGCTGTGCCGGGGTAAATTCCAGAGGACCGTGATGCTCGTGTACGTGATCAATCGCCGCCATTAGTGATGATCCTCCGTGCTCCACAGTCGTGAGATGTTCATGTAGTAGTTAACGATGAAGGCAGCCTTAATCAAGGCCAACACTGCCAGAAAAATGACCGACGGTGACTCTTTTGTACCGAAATAATATTCAATACCTGTCAAGATACCGAGAATGACCAGCACTGCGAACCCCTTAAAGTAGGGTGGTGATTTCTTGAATTCTTGATCCATTTTCATTGTTCCTTATTATCCAGTGCAGAGAGGTGCAAGCCTCTCTGTTTCAATCAAGCTAGTCGCCTGCCGGGGCAGGTGCTGTTGACGGAATAACGGGTCCCATTTCGCCCGGCGGCAAATCCGAAGGGGTTTCCTTCGGACGGTCCTGCGGAGCAACGATAGCGTATACGGCTCCTTCCAAACCATAGTCATAAGGATTACCCACAACTTCCGGCAGTTCCGTATAGTTGAACTCGCTGGGTGGTGAGGCAATTTGCCATTCCAGTCCCATTGAACGCCAGGGATTGGCGGCAGCCTTCGGACCAAACGCCATGTTGTAGACGACGTTGGCAACCATCAAGATAAAGCTCAGTGCCACTGCATAACCACCAAGCGTGGCAGCCGTATTCCAGGGATCGAAGCCCAGTGCGGGATCGTAATCTGGAATATGGCGGCGCATACCGAGAAGGCCAATGCGCGATAGTGCCAGCGTGAAGGTAGTGAACCCGCCAAACAGTAGGACGAATTGTATTCTGGCTATCGTTTCGTTATACATACGACCGCTGGCTTTGGGGAACCAGTAGTAGATTGCCGCCACAAAGGCGTAGGCGAAACCACCAAAGGCGGCCATATGGAAATGAGCAACAAGAAAATGGGTGTCATGCAAATGCAGGTCGGTTGGTACAAGTGCATGCGGCGGTCCGGTCAGCCCTCCCAACAGGAAGGTCATAAATGCGCCAAGCACGAACAGCATCGGTGCCGGGAAAGAGATCTTCCCGCCCCACAATGTGCCCAACCAACTAAAGAATTTCACCCCGGTGGGAACCGCAATCATCAGCGTTGTAACCATGAATGGAATGCGCAGGTTTGGATCCATTGCGGATGTGAACATGTGATGCGACCAGACGAGGAATCCCATCAGGCTGATTGCCAGACTGGACAGTGCTACCGCGACATAGCCAAACAGCGGTTTACGAGAGAATACCGGCAGTAGTTCACTGATAATACCCAGCCCCGGTAAAATCCATACATAAACCACCGGATGCGAGTAGAACCAGAACAGGTGTTGATATAAGGTGACATTACCGCCCAACTGCGGATTGAAGAACGGGATACCAACCAGCCGCTCCAGTATTACCATCAAGAAGGCCAGACCAATGAACTGCGTGGCTCCAAGCAGAATGAGGGTAGTCGCCAGCACAGACCACACAAAAATCGGCATACGGAACAGGGTCATACCGGGTGCACGCATCAAAATGATGGTTACAATGATGTTTAATGAGCCAAAAATTGAGCCAAACCCGTTAATAAACACCCCGATCAGAAAGAACTGCATACCTAACCGGGCTTTGACGCTTAGCGGCGGGTAGGCGGTCCAACCGGCGTCAGCGCCACCGAACACAGGC
>JAKEEQ010000434.1 GCA_022616515.1 Chloroflexota bacterium
CAAGGGGAGATGGTGGGGTGACTCACCAGCGTCTTACCGACGTTAAAGGTTTGGCTTGAGGCGAGCCTGCCATTGGGTAAATCGCCGCACCTTATCCGACTAAGTACGAAGGAGAGACGCTCCTCCTCGCCGCAAGCAGCGAGGTTTCCTACCGATTTCTATGAAGCGCAGGAGAAATCATGGCAAAATTACCCGCTTTCTGGTTTGCCTTAGTGTTGATACTCATTGTCGGGATTGTGTCTCTTGGTGCTGCACTGGTCACCGGACAGCCTGTGATTGGATTTGCAGTGATGGTGGTTGTCGCAGCCGGGGCTTCCCAACTACTTCGGAATATGGCACTGACTCGCATAGAGAAATTGACCCGGATCACTCGTTCTATCGAAGAGACGGTGCAGAGCGAGAACGCAATCCATAAAATTGACCACCTCATCGACTCTGTTGAGACCGACGCGGAACTTCGCGGACTTGCCCGCTCACTCCGCCAAACGCTGCATACCATGGACCGCCATGTTGCACAGATCAACTCCCTGTATGCCATTAGCCAGACGATTGCCTCTTCCACGCTGGATTACGAAAAGACGGTCAAAGCCGTGCTCTCCGCCGTGCAAAAAGTGGTGGATTATGACGCCGCTGAAGTTTCGGTTTTGCAGCAGGATAACCACCTGCATGTGGAGGCATGGTGGGGTAAGGACGGATTTGTGGACACCAGCGGGCGAAGTTACAAAGTTGGCAGTGGGCCAACCGGCAGCATCGCGGAAACCAAACAACTCGTGTATATCCCGGAAGTGTCCGAGGATGTCGAAGATCTGAAGCGTACCATCGGTTATGCGTCCATGAACACTGAACTCATTATGAAAACCACCAAACTCGTGATTAATTCCTTTCTGGGCATTCCGTTGATTGTTCAGGATCGCCTGATTGGAACGTTGACACTGGTCCATCACAAGAAAAATTATTTCACGCCGGAAGATAAGAGCCAGCTCCTGAAACTTGCTGATCAGGCGTCAATTGCCATTGACAACGCCCTGAAGATTCGGGCGCGTGAACAACAACTCCAGCGCCAGATTACAGAACTGCGCAGCGCGATAGATCGGGAGCGGCATGAAAAAGAAGTCACAGCAATCACCGAAAGCGATTATTTTCAGGAGTTGAAAACCAACGCGGATGAAATGCGGAAACGCTCCTCAGGCAACATTCCAGTCGTGAAACCCAACGAGAGTGAGGACGGTTGATAAACCACGTTCGCATTCTTGGTATTCCTGTACACGCTTTTACCTATAAAACACTGCTCAGCACCATCACCCACTGGCTGGAGGACGGTGAATTTCATCATATCTGTACCGTCAACCCAGAATTTGCCATGATCGCCCAGCAGCAAGGCGATTTTTTTGATCTCTTGCAGCGGGTGGATGCCTGTATCGCCGATGGCGTTGGGCTGCTGCTTGCCGCTCGTATTTTGGGCCAATCCCTGCCGGAGCGGGTGACCGGGACTGATACCGTTCAACTGCTGGCGGAGCAGGCTGCCGCTCATGGCTGGCGGGTATATTTCCTGGGCGCGGCAGAAGGCATCGCCCAACAGGCATCGCAAATCTTGCAGGCCCGTTATCCCGATCTACAGGTTGCCGGGTGCTATGCAGGTAGCCCATCCGGTGAGGAAGCACCCGCCATCATCAACCACATCAACGCCAGCCGCGCCGATATTCTACTCGTCGCCTACGGTGCGCCACAACAGGATTTATGGATTGACCGTTACAAGGGCAACCTTAACGTCAAACTGGCGATGGGGGTCGGTGGAGCATTTGATTTTATCGCGGGAGTTGTGCCGCGTGCCCCCCGATGGATGCAGCGCATTGGCCTTGAATGGTTGTTTCGCCTCTACAAACAACCCTGGCGCTGGCGGCGGATGCTGCGATTACCCCTGTTCGTGCTTGCCGTGTCACGTTATCGTGGGAAGGCGATACATCAGGGCGAATGAGATTGCCCTGCGAATTGAGGATTGAATGAGTGTTGTCTTAGACATATCTGCCGGGGTTAATGTGCAATCAGGGCTGGGGCGCTACAGCCGTTCGCTGACCGAAGCACTGATCCCGCTGCTTTTTGAACCACCAACGCTGTTCTATAATCACATTGAAGGCCGCAGTGAGCCATTTCTGAATAACCTGCCAACTCGTACCATCAACCTCGGCTACAAGCCGTGGCGGATGGTGGTCTGGATGGGACAGTTAGCACATGTTGGTTTTAATCGCCTGATTCCCGGCGCGACCCTCTATCATGGGCACGAGCATCTGTTGATGCCACTGCGGGGCATTCCGACCGTTCTTACCGTCCACGACCTCATCTTTAAACTCTTTCCGGAACACCACAAAAAACTGAATTATGTTTTCCTCAATCAAGCCATGCCACTGTTCTGCAAGCGTGCCGACGCGATCATTACTATTTCCGAGTCAAGCAAGCGCGATTTGGTTGAACACTACAACGCTTCGCCAGACAAAATCCATGTCATCTACGAAGCGCCCGATCCTATATTCCGCCCGCCAACTGCTGAACAAATTGATGCGGTACGCCAGCGCTACCAGCTTCCCGAACAATTCTTGCTGGTGGTCGGTACGATTGAGCCGCGCAAGAATTACAGCCGTCTTGTTGAAGCCCTGATGCGCTTACGCGAGTCGCATTCGGACCTGAAACTGGTGGTGGTTGGCAGCAAAGGCTGGCTCTATGACGAATTTTTCGGCAAAATCGCAGCTCTCAACGCCACCGGACATGTCATCTTCCCCGGCTTCATACCGGATGAAGACTTACCAGTAGTGTATGGGATGGCGACCGTTGTCGTGATGGCTTCGGTCTATGAAGGATTCGGCCTACCCATACTCGAAGCGATGGCCTGCGGCACGCCCGTTGTATGCAGCAGCACCTCCAGCCTGCCCGAATTGGGTGGCGATGTAGCCCGGTACTTTGACCCTTATAATGTAGATGAGATGGTGGCTGCCATTGACGCTCTGTTAAGTGACTCCGATCTTCGCAAGAAACTTGCCAGCGAAGGGTTACTCCACGCCGCCGAATTTACGTGGGAGCGCACCGCCCGCGAAACAATTGATGTATACAACGCTTTACTGGACGCA
>JAKEEQ010000435.1 GCA_022616515.1 Chloroflexota bacterium
GGGTTTACTCCTCTCAGCCCTTGACTGCCCAACATTTGCGCGGATGACCGCACATAAAACGGCGCAGCGAGGGCTTTTTGCTTTTTTGTCGCCATCCTGACCAATCGCCACCCCCTGACCTTGTTGCAGATGCAGCAATTTTTTTGCATCCCGTGCCTGTATCGAATCCTGATTCCCTGACCGCCCTGGACAAAAACACCCACAGCGCCGCAAATGGACGTCCAGTGAGTTACCAGGCCAAGCTAAAGCATGGGGCTTCTGCGGCGCACAGCGAGTCCCCGACCCTTGCCGGGTCCTGGACAAATGCGCGTCAGTCCCCGACTTCAGCGCCGACCGCCGAAAATGCTTTAACATTCAACGAAATCTTGCACAGACCCCCATTAAACAGATTTTTTTCGCGGAACCCCGGCCCCAAGCCATCCCCGACCACCAATAATTAAGCGACCACAAAAAAGAAGCTGAGCAGCCACGACCAAAATCAATTCAACCTGAACTATCACCGTGCGACCGCCGACCACCCGCCCATCCCATCAACAAGCCGCAAAACGAGCATCTTTATTCCGGCAGACCAAAATTTGCTCTATACCTAACACAGGCGAGAGATTCTATGCATGTGGTTAGTGGGGGTTTTGTGGTAAGGTCAGTAGCTCGGTTGGCGAATTATTGAGCTAGAGTGAGATTAGGCATGTTGACAATTTCAGGCGGTATATCCGTGAGAGGATTGTCAATAACATTTAAGAGTTCGAGACGGGACAAATTGGCTATTTCTGACGGTAATTGTGTTAGGTTATTCGCCCTCAAATTCAACACCTCAAGGACAGGTAAGTTGCCAATTTCTGGGGGCAACACAACTAACTCATTGTTTTCCAAATCAAGTATTTCAAGACTAGAAAGATTGCCAATTTCTGGAGGTAGTTCGGTGAGCATATTGCTCAACAAATTCAGGAACTCTAGGTTCTTTAACTTACCAATCGTCGGTGGCAATTGTCTTATGTCATTACCATATATAATCAGATTCTCCAGACTGATTAAGTTGCCAATTTCTGGGGGCAGTATGTTTAAATAATTATTAATTGCAAGAAGTGAATCCAAATTTGTCAAGCTTCCAATGCTGGATGGCAAAGCTTCCAGTTGGTTATCACTGAGGTCAAGTTTTTCCAGGTTTGTTAGACTACCAATAGTAAGTGGAAGATCAACAAGTTGATTTTGACTTATATCAAGTTCAATCAGATTCGATAAGTTGCCAAAGCTAGATGGGAGTTCAGTCAGTTGATTGTCAGATAGGAGTAGCACTTCCAAACCGGTCAAGTTACCAATTTGTGGCGGCAGTTCATTCAACTGGTTGGATTCTATGGACAGCGTCTCAAGTTCAACTAAGTTACCTATATCCGCAGGGAGATTTTGCAGGTTATTATTAAGCAATCCCAATACCTTCAGTTTACTGAGTTTGCCAATTTCTAGTGGTAGTTCCTCAAGTTGATTGTGTGCCAGATAAAGCCTTCTCAAGTTTTTGAGGCTGCCTATTCCGGATGGCAATTCGCTCAGTTCATTGTTTTGCAATTCTAGTACTTCAAGGTCCGTCAACATCTCAATTTGCTCACGCAAAGACTCATCTCGATCAATGGGTAGATTCAGTTGTTGTCCACTGACAGGATCACGCCATTCGAGCAAGCGCACCATCGCGGCAAAGTCGGCGTCGCGTTGGGGCGGCGAGATGTTGATGGCGGCAAGATTGATCACGAAGATAATGATCAGGGGCAGGATGAGCCAGCGGGGGATGAATGTTCGGAACATTGCCATTTCTTCAGGGTGTATGAATGTTTACGGTTATTATAGCGGGCGTGGTGCGGAGTGAAAACAACGGGTGGCCTATTTTTTCCCTCATTCATCGCCCAACCAGAATGAATCCGGGAGCGGTTCGTCAAAATCATCACTGGTCCAGATACTGCCTGCATGCAGGCCGGGGACGCGCTCTTTAACGGTTGTTGTCTGCTGCTCCGACGGCAAAATTCGTGCAACAATGTCCTCGCCACGCATGATGACAATTTCAGTATTTGGCCCAACCATCGCCAGCACCTCATCAAGAGTGGTCGGAGTCTGTTCGGTGTCTATACGTTTCGTAACCATTATATGCCTCCCGTTTCAGTTTTTTGGGCAAGCATTCGTCAAGTAGAATCTTCATCGGCGTGTGCTACTATTAATTCTGTTGCACTCTCTAAAAAATTCATCACTTGTTTCCTGCTGACCGTTGGAAAATCATCAAGGAACTCATCAATCGTGTTGCCTCCCACGAGATAATCAATGAGATTCTGGATGGGTACACGGGTTCCGTAGAATACAGGCGTTCCGCTCATAATATCGGGTGATTTAGAGACAATTGGGTTCGGCATAGTCTCTACCTCTGGACAAATACATTCGTTAACAACAGTATACGACACATAGCTCACCACCGGGGATGAATGTTCGGAACATTGCCATTTCTTCAGGGTGAATGGATATTTGCGTTTATTATAGAGGGCATGGTGTGAAGTGAAAACAACGATTGGCCTGTGGTTTCCGAACAACCCGCGCGAATCAAGGCCGTGCCGCACTTCACCAGCGACACGACCGTCTGTTTTATTTGCCTGCTACTCGGCCACCCGGTTGAATTCCCCGTCCAGCACACAGCCATCGGAATACTCGTCATGTGCCAGAAACTGGTCATTGGAGACGATGGTCAGTTGAGAGGTAAAGGTACGTCCTAACACATCCTCGCCGTCGAGGACATAAACGCCGGGTACGTCTGTCACAGTGTAAACGAGAGGATCAACGCCTTCTGGCAAAACGGTGAAGGTGTCGCCATCGGTTTCGAAACTGTAAAACACGTCATCGCCGAAGTCGTTCGTGATGTCCGGGCAAACGACGATAATGGTCTGCGTGAACACACCATCGTCTGGCACAATGTCGCTGCCAGCCACAGCAGCACTGCTCAATGTGCCAAGTAATGTACTCTCAAAACTATCTTCCTCGATTTCTGAGGTACTTAGCTCCTCGCCGAAAGGAATGGAATCGCCTGCCGGGTCGAAGATTTCGCTGCCTTCATTGTCGCTGGCAAAAATAGCGATGCCTTCCAGAATGCTTACATGCAGATCATCTTCCAGTGTCCGCACCACAACGATGCCATCCAAGGAAACTTCAATGCCATTGACTATTATGGTAACCGGTATATCGCCGGTGTCCGCTTGCAGCACCAATACACTGTCGATGCTTTCTGAACAGGACGATTCTTCGGGTACGGTTGTCACCGTCAGGCTGCCCGTTTCCGCATCAAAATCGCTGATTTCTACGTCGCCAATCTGGGTGAGGGTCACCGTAGTATTATCAGCAAGCACAATCGTTGTGACTACGATTCCAAGATTCCCCGTGTCCTCATCAAAGGGCAGGGTATGGATCGACTCAATGATCTCCAGTGACGCTTGATCCCCTTCGGATTCAAACGGCACTGCTTCTGACGGGTCTATAAATGTTGCCTGGACATCCGGGCTGCCGACACAGGCCGTGTTGCCTTCAAGGTCTGTACAGTTATCCTGAGCAGCAATCATCAACAGCGCAATGTCGATGGGGCACAGTTCATCTTCCTGAGCGAAAACACTTGGCACAATCAAGAGCAAAACGGCGGTAAAGATTATGAATTTAAAGCGTCGCATATAGATTCTCTCCCTGGTTTTTCATTATCGAGCATAACATATGCTGGTGAGTTGTGCTGTTCGCGTGAGGTAACTGGTCAGATGCGCGGGTCAAGCAGTTGTCGGCCCAGACTGGCAAATCCATTCGCGATGACGTACACGAAGGCACTCAACACCACAAGCGCCTGCACCACCGCATAATCCCGGTCGAGCACGGCGCTGTGCAGCAGTGACCCCAGCCCACGCCGCACAAATAAATATTCCATGATGACTGTGCCACCCAGCAAAAACCCGGCCTGTATAGCCAGTACACTTAACACCGGCAAAATGGCAATGCGGAAAGCGTGTTCTAGCTGGTCAATAGGTGGCAGCCCTTTAGCTTTTGCCGTCATCATAAATTGCTGCCGATAAGTATCGCGCAGGCTGGCCCCCAGCACTCGCGCAATGTTGCCGCCGATGTGCAGGCCGAGTGTGGTGGCAGGCAGCACCAGATGGGCGGGAGTCGCGGAGCCGACGGCAGGCAGAATATCCAGATAGAGGCTGAAAATGTAGATGCCGAGAATGGCGGTGAGGTAAATAGGGACAGCCTGTGAGGCGATAATAAAGACTCCGGTCAGGCCGCGCACCCATCCAGAGCCAACCCCGTCGGCAATCCCGCCAATCGTCCCGCTGATAACGGCTACGCCAAATGCAGCGAAACCCAGCGCAAAGGTGGGCAAGAAACGGTCTCGGAGCACCTGTGTTACAGGCTGGTTAAAGCGGGTCGAGTATCCAAAATCTCCTGTCAAGACACCGCCCAGATAGATGCCATACTGCTCGTACACCGGGCAGTTCAGGCAGAGTGCCTCGCGCCGCGCTTCAATCTGCTCTTGCGAGGCTCCGCTTTGCCTCAGCACAGCACTGATTGAATCGCTGGGGAGAATACGCAGCGCAATAAAAACAAGCGTGAGTGCGGTCCAGATGACAAGTGTCCCCCGCAAAATGGCGGGAGGCAGCGTACTCAGAGACCGCACTCTACGCGAGGACATTGCTAGTCCTCAAATTGCAAATTGTTCAACAGAGGCCACCAGCCCTGTGGCGCAAAAATAAGCCCATCTAATTCTTCTGTCCAGCCCACCAGATTCACATAATCGCGAATGGGCAGTATCAAAGCCTCTTCCATGATCCTATTTTGAATCAGGCGATACAGTTCAGCCCGCTCGACCTCATCTTGCGGGTCCAGTGCCTGCAAAAGCCATGCATCAAGGTCTTCATCAGAGAAGCCTGTGTAATTGGATGCGCCGCTCGACAAATAATACTGGTTGAGCAGGCTGGGGTCGGTCCCGAAGTCGTTGAACGACAACAAATTGTATTCGCCTTTTTCTGCCTCGGCCTCCAATTCCTGAATTCCGACCACCTGAATGACCTCGACCTCAATGCCAATGTCGCGCCACTGGCTTTCCAAAAGGGCGACGACATCGGGATTAAAACCCCATGGCCCGATCACAAGTGTGAGTTCAAGCGGAATACCTTCACGGTCTAAAACGCCGTCTTGATCGGTATCCACAAAACCCGCTGTGCGGAAGAGTTCGGTTGCCCGCTGCGGGTCGTAGGCGTACAAATCTTGCAGGCTGGGATCGTAATAGATCATGTTGGCACTGATGGGACCGTGTGCCACTGGCGAAAATTCGCTTCGGAAAATGGTTTCGACAATCGCCTGACGGTTGGTGGCAAGGATAATCGCCTGACGGACAACCGGATCATCGGTGGGGAAGACCTGCGTATTGAAATAAAATTGCAGCGGCTGGCCCGGAATCGGCTGCTCATAGATGCGGAATTCACGGTTAGCCAGCAGGAGTTCGGCATCATTAGGCGGTAGTTCCCCGATAATATCGACATCACCTGCTTCTAAGGCAATACGCCGCGCTTCAGGGTCCTGAAAGAAGCGAAAGGTTATCTGCTCAATTTCCTGTTCTTCGGCAAGATCAGCATAAAATACAGGTCCCCAATCGTAATCCTCATTCTTTTCGAGCACAATGCGATCACCGGGAATATAATTCGCCAGTTTATAGGGTCCCGTACCCACCTGATGAAGCTGGTAGGTGTCGCGGCTGTGATTAGCCAGTGCGGTCGGGCTGGCAATGCCAAAATAGGGCTGGCTCAGCGCATCCAGCAGCGGGGCATACGGCTGGGACAATTGTATCTGGATCGTGAACTCGTCAACGATGACGTAGCCCTCATAATAGGGTCCCAGCATAAACAATGATTTCTGAGACCGGGTTGGTGCGTCACTTTCATCCACAATGCGGTCCAATGTCACGCCAACAGAATCAGCATTAAATGGCGTACCATCATGGAAGGTGACGTTTTCCTTTAAATGAAATGTGTAGGTTCGACCATCCTCCGAAATATCCCAGCTTTCGGCAAGGCCACTCACGAACTCCAGCGTCTGTGGATGGCGGTAGATGAGCGTATCATAGACGCTATAGAGGGGAATGCCCAGTTCCGCCGACCTGTTAATATGCGGGTCAATGCCGCTCGGTGGGAGGGTCAAACCGTAGGTAATGCTTCTTTCAACGGGTTCCTCTTCTTCTTCGGCCAATAAGGTGGTACTCGCCGCCACAAAAATAGCTATCAAGCCACATGCCACCACAGCAATCAAGGCAATATATAATCCCAGACGTGGACGGCGTGGTTTTCTACTAGCGGATAATCCCATTCGCTAACCTCCCTGCGAACAAAAACACGAAGGCAGTATAGCGGAAAGTTTCGAACTTGTGATTATTCACATGTCACATTAGCAAGATGTTCTTCGTAAGTGGCGGCGTAGGCGTTGCCGGAACCATCACAGCTTCCCGTGAAGTACATGTAATTGGTCTGGGCCGGATTGACCGCCGCCTGTAATGCGCTCAGACCGGGACTTGCGATAGGCGTTGGAGGAAATCCGATATAAATGTTGGTATTATAAGGCGAATCCAGATTCATCTGGCCCGGTGATGGATGGGGCCACCAGTCGGCCGCATTACCCAGGGCATACATCACAGTGACCGTTGCGCCAAATCCTTTGCCCGCATTGCGGCGGTTATGGAAAACACTGCTGACCAGCGGCTGTTCATGGGCATCCCAGGCTTCACGCTGCACAATCGAGGCCAGGATGAGTAGTTCGTAGGGCGTGATTCCAAAATTAACCGCCGCATCAATCAAGCCTGCTGCGTTGGCTTCAAAGGCATCCAGCATCATATCGCGAAATTGCTCGGCGGTAGTTTCGTTCTGGAGTGTATACGTGCCGGGGAACATGAAGCCTTCCAGTCCGCGATCCGCGGGCACTGATTGCAAAAAGCCTCGTGCGGGTATCGGAGCGCCTTTTTGCGTAAAAGCCAGAAAATCCGGTCCGGAGAAAGCAACGGGTGTGCGGTTGATTTCATCCGCGATCTGCTCAATGCGCCACCCTTCGCGGACGGTGATGGTACATGGGCACTGTGGTGTACGTGAAGCTCCGCGTGGCAGTTGTGGCGCAATAGGTTGGGATGCGGGGGCATTTTCCGCTGCGCCTTCGGGCAGCCACAGCGTTTGCCCGATTGACAGGACCGTATCGGGCAGGCAGTTGCCATCGAGTATTTCCTCGACGGTGGCAGGATTACCCGCCCGTTTTGCGCCCAACTCGAAGGCAAACAGCGTATCGCCCTCCTGCACTTGATAGAGCACCCAGTCCTGAGGATGCTGACAATCGGCAGGGGTTGGTGATTTAGTTGGTGGAGGGAACGTAGCAGTCCGGGTTGTGGGCGTGGACATCGGAGGAATGTCTACTACTACCGTTGGTAATCCTGTTTCGGTTGGCAAAATAGTATGAGTTGGGGTAAATGTTGGCAATTTATCGATCTCGACAACTAACGGCAACCCCGTCACGGATACTCCACCCTCCTCTGCATTTCTCTGATCATCCCCGGAATCTCCAGATAGTAGGCAAAGTGTACCGACAGCCGTGAGCAATGCCAGAATCGGTAGGAAAACAATTAAGAATTGTCGTGATAATGTAAAGAGTTTTATCGGCATGCAGTGTATTGTACATAAAACGGTGGAACATTCTCAAGCAAAGCTGCTCTCAACTCTTTATGAATTGTTAACTCACTCGCTCTAATTAGCCATTCAGGTAGAATTGAGGCATAGTGTTCGTATGGGAAAAATTAATTTACAAAAAATTCACAAAATTGGGTTGACTTTTCCTTCAGGGTTGCATATTATGTAGTTGTCATTCGCACTCTTCTAATAAAAGGAGTTCAACAAAATGTTGAAGCACTATCTCAATCTGGTAAATCGTGAAGAAGGTCAGGGTCTTGTAGAGTATGCATTGATCTTGGTGTTGGTGGCTATTGCCGTCATCATAACCTTGGGACTGCTCGGTGGACAAGTTGACGCCGTTTTCGAAGAAATCCGCAGCACCCTCGAATTCTAAGCTACAGATAGGCTTAAGTGCGAATCCCCCATCAAGTTGATGGGGGATTTTTTTTGCAACAGAAAATTCACGAAAATTTCATGATAAGGATTTGTTTTAAATGCTGAAGTTATCTATAGTTAAAGGCAAATCCTATATTCAAATCAGGAGAATACTCATGTCCCACTTTCACCAAAACTGGGAACGAGGACAAGGATTAGTTGAGTACGCTCTAATCTTATTGTTCGTTGCCTTGGCAGTGTTTGTGACACTTGGGCTTCTGGGCGGTCAACTAAATGTTCCGTTTGAGGCCGTTAGGGAAGCTCTCGAATTCTAAGTCTTCATCCTGCACTTATCTTTATGAAAACCTCTACTAATCAGTAGGGGTTTTCTTTAGAATGGCATGAAGTTGTCTCAATTCATGCAGCTAACCGAGGCTCCACCACCTTTATCAACTCGTAAATCGAACCGACAATGATTACTGAATCATCATCATTAAACCGCCAGCCATCATCCAACACCGTCACAACAAGCTCCCGTGATTCCCTACAGACTTGAAAGCCTACCCGTTCGAGGGCACGCTTGGTCCAGTAGGCACGGACGCCATCTCCCACCATTTGAATCTCAGTGCCGGCTGGGCGATTGATGGTGAAAGCCCCAGTGTTGATGTCAAAATGAATGCCCTCGCTGCGGAACGCACGTTGAAAAGCCCCGCTCAAAATGAGGTCTTCCGGTGCGCCGACTTGCAACTGTCCACCCGCATCCATCAGCCAGATGCGGTCTGCATTGCGCAATGCAAGGTCAAGGTCATGGGTGGACAGCAGCACACAGCGGCCTGTATCGCGGGCAATGTTGCGCAGCAGATGCATGATTTCGACGCGGCGCGGCAAATCGAGGAAAGCGGTTGGCTCGTCCAGGATCATTAGGGTTGGTTCCTGAGCAAGGGCGCGGGCGATCATGATTTTCTGGCGTTCGCCATCACTCAACTCATTGACATTACGCTCGACAAGATGTGTTGCCCCAACAGCTTCGACCGCCCATCTTATCACCGCCTCATCCCGCTCACTCAAGCGACCCGACCAATCGGTGTAGGGATGACGGCCCAATGCCACCAGTCCATATCCGCTCATCATACCAACATTGACACGCTCGGTCAGGACGATACTCAGGCGGCGGGCCAGCGTTTTCGAATCCATTGAATGCACACTGTCATCCAAGAGTTTGACTTCACCACCGAGGGGTTTTTGCATCCCGGCCAGCGTGCGCAGCAGAGTTGATTTTCCCGCACCATTAGGGCCGATCACGCACACCATTTCGCCCGCGACCAATTCCACATTGATGTCCCGCGACACAACGCGATCTGGTTTGCGCAGGGCAGTATAGCCAATCGTGAGATGGTGGGTTTTGAGGATGCTCATACTGCAAAAGACTTCTGCACGTTGCGTTTGAAGAGAATCACCCACAACACCACCGGCGCACCGATGAAGGCCGTCACTGCATTCAGCGGCAGCGTTTCTTCAAAGCCGGGCAGTGTGGCGATGAGCGAGGATGCCATTGCCAGAATCGCCCCCATCAGAAGGGTGGCGGGCACGAGAATGCGATGGTCGGAGGTGTTGAACAGGCTGCGGCATAGATGGGGTACCGCCAGCCCCAAAAATCCAATCGGTCCAGCGAAAGCAGTCACGCTGCCCGCCAGAATAGCGGTTGATAGAATAATCAGGATGCGGGTGCGCATAACATGCAGGCCCATTGTGCGGGCGTAGGTTTCACCGAGCAGCAGGACATTGAGTGATTTTGATAGGGTCGCCGCAATCATCAGGCCGATGATGACAGCGGGCGCGAAGGCTTCCATACGCGACCATGTGACCATGCTGAAGCTGCCAAATGACCAATTGACATACGCTTGAATCTGCTCGGCGTAGCTGCGATACAACAGCAAACTGACGACAGCACTGGTCAAATAGCTGAACATCAACCCGACGATGAGCAGCGTTAAATTGCCTTCCACGAAACGAGCCACAGCCAGCACCACCAGCATCACCGCAGCCGCACCAACGCTGGCGGCAATAGCGATACTGAACGGGCCAGCCTCGGTCATACCCGTGAAAACAGTCGCACCGGCGATAGTTGATGACGAGAGCATCAACACGGCAACACCCAGACTGGCCCCCGAACTGATGCCCAGCACAAATGGCCCAGCCAGCGGATTGCGGAAAAAAGTCTGCATCTGCAAGCCACTGACGCCCAGCGCCGCTCCGGCCAGCATGGCGGTCAGGACTTTGGGCAGGCGGTGATTGCGCACGATTTTGGCATACGCCAGGCGATCCGTTTCCTGATTGAGCAAGGCTTTGAGGATTTGATCACCCGGAATCTCGACGCTGCCCCATGATAATGTCAGGAAGAAGAGGCCAATCACGGCAGCAACCAGCACCACCAGCAGCCACGGACGCATGCCGAGCCGCAAGCGCGTATCTGTTCGGGATGTTATGCGCACCTCTGGGGTGGTGCTGTCAAAGGTTCGTTGTGCCATGTGTACCCCTCCGGTCCTGGCGGACCACCTCCCCGCAAACGGGGAGGAATTTTGTTTCGCCGTTTTGCTTCCCCTCCCTAACCCTCCCCATAAATGGAGAGGGACTCTGTTCTCGCCCTTTCCCATTCTCCCCATTTATGGCGAGATGTCGCGCTAGCGACAGAGGGGAAGGACAGATTAGGGAGGGGTGTACCCTACAACTGCTTGAAATAGACCAACTCGTGATCGGGCAGCAGGTCGGGATGGAAAATCTTAATCAGGTCCATCAGCACGACATGCGGGTTGATGACGCCTGATTCGTAAATGTCATTGCCGCCATTCTCATTCACGCGGTTGCTGTTGTTATAGACAGTACCCTCGTCAACCGCCACGAAATCGGCATAGCGTTCATCCAGCGCCAGCAAATCATCCACCGAGTTCACGCCAAAGGCATCGGGCAGCCAGTAATCGGCTTCAAGGCCATCCAGATAAACGGTCTCAAAATCAAAGAAGGCGCTGTTGGCATTGCCCGCGACGTCTTCATGCTCGGCAAAAACAAGTTCGGCCCCGGCGTCGGCAATATACTGCCCGACGAAACTGTCCGTGCCCGCGACGGTCCAGGCATCGGCGAAGAATACTCCGGTTAACACGGTCGGGCGGTCTTCAACATCCGCCGTCAACTCCACCAGCGCATTATAGTCGGCCTCGACAGTTTCAAAATACTCGTTGGCGGCGGCTTCGGCATTGAAGAAGGTCGCCGTGAACTTAATCCATTCGGCGCGGGCCAGCGGGGAGTTTTCCACCCACTCGGCGTTAATTACCGCCGGAACATCATTTTCCAGCAGCACCGGATGCACATCATAGTCCAGAACGCCGCTGCCCGACGCCATCACGACATCCGGCTCGGTATCCAGCACGACTTCGATATTGACCTCAGAGCCAAAACCGACCTCGACCAGTTCACCCGCATCAATCAATTCCAGCACTTCCGGTGAATTGACATAGAGCGAGCTGTCCAATCCGACCAGCGAATCGAGCACGCCCAGTTCAATCAGGTGCGGAAGCTGGGTGGTGGACATGGCGATGACACTCTCCACCGGAAGCTCAATCACCTGCGCGTCATCAAAACCGTCGGGGACAGGCGTGCCGCACTGCACCAGCACATAGGTGAAGGCATCGTCTTCCGTCGCGCCAACCCAGGGCGTCACGACATTCACGACCTTGTAGTGATTGAAATACTCGACGGTGAACCCTTCAGCATACATTGGCTCAACTTTGGTCTCAAAATAGTCAACACTTTCGTCGTAATCCTCGACGCAGGCATCCTGAGCGGTGGTGGAGCTAACCGGAATCAAAATCGCCAGCAAGAGTGCCAGCAGCAGTAAATGTTTCATAAAAGTTCCTTTCCAGAACGCAGCCCGAAAGGAAAGTGGTGTGGGTTCCCTGATGCAGTTTTATTGGAGAGTCGCCGGTTCAAAAAAAGAACCGCCAACCAGCGGTGAGTGTTCACGCTCGTTTCCTTTATCCACGAAGGACGAACCGCGCAGGGCAAAGGCGGGCATTCGGGCTTCAGCCATCCGATGTGGCTGTTACCGTTGCGGGTCAGCGTCGGACTTTCACCGACTTCCCCCATTGTGTGTGGTACATCCGGGTACACACACACCCTTACCGTGGGCATTTGATTACAATATCATGTTGAGGTTAACACGCCGCCCATTTTTCGTCAAGGCGCAGCCCTTCCCCTCTGTCCTTCGGCTAATGATTACCCACAAGTCGAGGGGATGATAGGATGGGGAAAAGCAAAGAGGTCGAAGCGCATGACAAGTGGGTCGATGTTGGGCGATGCGCGGCTGGATAAGCGTTTAGGGCAACTGACAGAGCAACTGAGTGCGATCCCAGTTGCCAATTTACCGCAAGCGTTAACCAATTGGGCAAGTCTGAAAGCGGGCTATCGCTTTATGAATAACAAACGGGTGACGCATGAGGGGATCATGCAAACGGAGCAAGCGGGGACGTATCAGCGGATGCAGAGCGCCGAGGGCCAGATCGTACTGGCGGTGCAGGATACGACGTCATTCAATTTTGCGGGACGGACAGCCACCAGCGGGGTAGGGGTGCTGGACGATAATCACACACCGGGCTTTTTTGCGCATACCACACTGGCGGTGAGCGA
>JAKEEQ010000436.1 GCA_022616515.1 Chloroflexota bacterium
ATGGGGAGGGTTAGGGAGGGGAGAAATAGCTGGATGCACGATCAGGGTGCATATTCAATGGCAAACCGTTTCCCCCTTTGTCGCTGGCGCGACATTTCCCCCATTTATGGAGGAACGGGTGATGCATGGCGCTATAAGTCTCCCCATGAATGGGGAGGGTTAGGGAGGGGAGAAATAGCTGGATGCACGATCAGGGTGCATATTCAATGGCAAACCGTTTCCCCCTTTGTCGCTAGCGCGACATTTCCCCCATAAATGGGGGAACGGATGATGCACGGCGCTATAAGTCTCCCCATGAATGGGGAGATGTCCGAAGGACAGAGGGGAAAGGCGGGTCAGGATGGGGAATTATCTACCTAAGTCAACAATCTCTCGCCGCCACGCGCTTTCTATGTGGCGACTCTTGATGTCACGGTCACCTCAAGGTCTTTTTGAAATGCCTCTTTATAAATATCGGCGTGGCGGGCCACACTCCACAGTGCAACAACGCCCTCGCCCTGCACCTCAAGTTCAAGGTGGGATGTTTTGCCTTCGGTATTCAACCGCACATCACGCACCACGCCATCACGACTACGTTCTAGCTGCTCGGCTAACCGCAAACAGGCTGTCATTTGCAGCAGTTTTTTGCGATCAGTGTTGTCCAGAATTTTGGTGTAGCCCTGCAAGGATGGTGTGCCTTTGCGGTGGTAGCGGGCCATCAATGCGATAAGCAGCAGTTCGCGATGGTCATAACCCGGCAGGCCCTGATTGAGGATGAGATAGAAACTGTGCCGGTGATGGTCGTTGTAATCGACCGAAACGCCAATATCGTGCAGAATCCCGGCGGCCCACAGCAAATCACGATCTTCCGCCGTACATACCATTGTACTCGCCGGGGCTTGATCAAAGATGCGCAGGGTCAGAAACGCGACATGCTCGGCATGGGCCATGTTATACGGATACAGGTTAATCATGTTGTAGATGGTGGAGCGGCGCACATCTTCAAAGCGGCGGTTGGCTTTGTTATAGAGATAGCGGTCATAAAAAATGCCTTCGCGCAGCCCCTGACTGCAAATCTCCATCGTCTCAAAGCCGGATACTTCCATCAGCGCCTGTACTACCGTCGTCCCGCCCAGCATAATATCGGCGCGGTCTTCCTTCATGCCCGGAATGCGACAGATTTGCGACAGATTACGCTCCACCATCTCCTGACAGGTGTCCACGACCGAATCCCGGTCCATGAGGTAACTGTGCAGTTCACCCAGTCCGTACTTGTCACGCTTCTGGGCGATCCGCGCCAGATTGCGAATCGTGCCCCCCTGCCCAACAAGGGTTAAGCCGGGCCGTTTTCTAAACCAGTCCAGTGCTTTAATTTCACGGGTAACGTGTTCATACAGCCGACCAACTGACTTGCTGTCTGCCGGAATCGCACCCAGAAAATCTTCGGTGGCGCGAACGGCACCGATATTCAGGCTGATGGTTTCCTTCATTATGCGATTCTGGATATGGGTAATTTCGAGGCTGGCCCCGCCCAGATCAGCAATAAAACCGTTTTCGACCGTCATGCTGTTGACGACCGCCAGATAGCCGAAGCGGGCCTCTTCTTCCGCCGTCAATACCTGTACGCGGATGCCCGTTTCGTTCAGTACTCGTTCAATAAACTCTCTTTGATTATGGGCAATGCGCACCGCTGCCGTTGCGCAGGCCCGAATATCGGCGATGCCGGTACTGTGACAAAAGGCGGCGTACATGTGGAGCGTATCGAGGGCGCGTTCGACGGCGGGTGGCTGGAGATTGCCATCGACGCCCATGCCTTCCGCCAGACGAACACTCTCGCGGATTTCATCCACCAGATGAAACCACCGCTCTGCCACATATTCAATCACAATTAAACGAAAACTATTGGAGCCAACATCAATAATGGCAGTTAGCCGGGGGGGTATGCTGTGCATTGCTGACCTTTCAGTGCCCGTCGTCGGTTAATGTTAACACGGTTCGGGCAAAAGCTACCATACTGTTAATCCTCGGTCTCGCCGTCACTGGCTCGATGTGGTAACTGACAAATCAGTTGTTTAGCGTAGGGTCAACCTGTGTAGTGCTCTGGTATGATGTATTAAAAGCTTGATCTTAACGATTAACTAGTTGATACTGAAATGCACATCTATGCAGCCAGCCTCACGGTACCATCTACATTCGCACTGGGAACGCCTCACGTTATATTTGATTATCGCTATCGGCGCGTGGTTACGATTTCAAAATCTGGGGACTATCAAATTCAACATTGATCAGGTATATCCGATATGGCAAGCCCTGAATACACTGGATAGTGGTCAAATTGTGCTCACGGGGCAGAACACATCTGTGATATTCCCCAATCCGCCGCTTACTGGTTATCTCTATCTGCCGCTGGTCGCCGCTACCCGCTCACCCCTCAGCGTGCTGGTCCTCGTCATCCCGCTGAATACATTCGCTATCTACCTTGTTTTTCTCAGCCTGCGCTGGATTATTGGTACACGGCCTGCTCTGGTAGGAACTGCGCTTTTTGCAACTAATCCATGGCTAGTCGAAGCAAGTCGCCACTCGTGGGTACAGAGTTTGATGATATTCTTTCTGGCACTCATTTTCTGGGCCTTAGTGCCGGTCCTCATCCGGCAAACAAATCATCCAGCGCGACGGTTAACAATAGCCTTAGTCAGCTTTGCAATTTTTGCAAACACCTATTTGCTGGCCTATGCCTTGATTATTCCCATGGGAATTTTATTCGTCATTTACCCGAAACGAATTCCGCGGAAAGCATTGATCACCGGTGGCAGTGTATTCTTGGTATTGATGATGCTCTACCTGGGAGGCTTATATAAAGACCGCAACCTTGTTGAACAGCAGTTAATGAGTTATCGCAGTGGTGACTGGCAGTTCACGGTCGAGCCGCTGAAGAATTCTATACGCCTTATTTCCGGGTGGGATTTTGCGGTTACGCATGGAAAAAACGCCCCCATCAACGATTGGGAACAGCGCAAATTTTTTTCGGATGGGCTAAACCTACTATGGGCGAGTCTGCTGTTTGCCGGGGTCGTGCATACCCTTTGTCGAGCGGTTTTTGATTCTGAACGACGCGACATTGGCGTCCTGCTGCTGATCTGGTTTTTCTTTCCAATTGTCTCCATGAGTTATATATCCAGACCGGTTCATCTGCATTATCAGATTTTCGGGATTCCTGCCGGGTATGCCATGATCGCGTGGCTGCTGGTTCCGGTTCTAAAACGCCCTGCCGGAGCTGTCGTTTTGTCGGCGATGCTCATCTCGACAGGCGCGGTTAATACGCTTGATACGATTCGTTTTGCGCAGGCTACGGAGGCTAATCCATCCCAGCATTATCCCACACTGATGTTGTTCGACATGATGGAGATGGGTGACATCATCAATGAGAATCGTGGTGATGCCGTTGTCTACACGGATATTTATGAATGGACAATCATGGCAAGTGCGGGAAGAACACTCCCGGTAACACGTACATTTGGGTTTAACGCACAGGTTATCGCCGCTGAAGGTAGTTTTTACATCTATCGGAATACATCTCCAAACTTGCTGCACGCCCCAAAATTGGATGCGGTGCTTGAATTGGAGGATAACCAGCAGCTTTCATTCTGGGCAGCCACACAGAATTTTGCGATTCCAAACCACACAGTCATTCCGTCAGATATTGGTGTCAGCTTTGTGGGTTGGGAAATCGTCGGGGAGCTTCGGGCAGGCGAAACCGTTGAGTTACGCACGTACTGGCACATTGACCAGTTACTGCCCGAACGGTTCGATTGGGTATTCAGCCCATATGTGCATGTTTTTGACTCATCGGGAAACCGTGTTGTTAATGCACCGGGGGCTGTTCTTGAGACGTTTACGTGGCGTCAGAGTGATCTGGTTATTCACCGCATACCACTCACACTGCCGCCGGATAGCCAGGTTTCGTATTCCATAAATACCGGCCTGTTTGACAGCATCCGTTTTGTAAACGCCATTTTCCGCATTCCTCAAAACAAAGATGACACCTTATTTACCGCTGATATTCCATTGATACAGCATCAGCCGTGAAATAAAAAAGAGCCTGCCACTCGGCGGCAAGCCCTGTTTCACTTAGATAGCGGCGTCATCATCGATGATTTTGCCACGAGGCGATTCCTCTTCGAACCACGGCCCCAGATCAAAGCGGCGGCGTGGTCCATGATGTTCGCTGCGCTCACGGCCCCGGTGATGGCGCGGCCCATGATGACGACCATGTTCACCACGATGATGGCTGTGTTCGCCGTGCATATGCTTGCCGAAACCTCTAAAGCCTCGCCGGGAGAAGATCAGGTCTTGCAGCACATCCTTATCGCCCTTAAGTTCGATGATGTAGCCTTCGTCGGTTTCCTTGATATTGACTTCACGGATGCGTTGATCACTCATATGTAGCTCTCTCCTTGACTTGAGTCATCGTTATCGAGATCGTTGACAATGGCTTGAAAAACGTCGGCGGCCTCTTCAAGTTTAGGGCGCACGATGGCTTTCACACGCTCAAACTCTTTCTTACCCGCCTCAGTGATTTTGTAGACGCGCACCGTCCGTTTAATCGGGTCTTCCCATTCGCCTTCGACCAGCCCGCGCTCCTCCAGTGTTGTCATCAGGGGATAAATTGCACCCGGGTTGGCATTCCAGCGCCCTGATGTCTTTTCACTGATGAGGGACATAATTTCATTGCCATAGCGTGGCTTGTCGATGAGCAGTCTCAGCACAATCAAGGGCAGCAATCCGCCCCCCTGACTGAACAGGTGCGCGACAAATGGATTGAACTCGACATCGCCCTGATGCCAGGGGGTGAAGCGCCGTCCACCAAATGCCCAGTGATGTTCTGGCATTTCTCCGGAAAACTGCTGAAAAAATTCACGCCAGGCGGTTTTCATTTCCGCCTGTGAGGGTCGCTGCGGAGGCATACCTTCACCACGAGTTTCCCAGCGCCGTTTGCGCTCTTCGTCCCACTCTGACCAGAAATTGCGGCGGCGACTTCTTCCTCCACCATGTCTTGTCATCAATCTCATCCAATCTAACTATATTGAATTCAATATAGTTGAGATAATTAAATATCAGATTCAGTCAAAAGTCAATACACCGGCTTTCACTTCTAATAATCATCTAATGAGCGAGCTAGCGCCAATGGCCCGACCTGAGCATCGTCCGGCGGGTCCGGTAATTACATGAGTTTACATAGTGTTTGATGTATGCCTTTTTCAATAAGCTATGAATGAGAGCATAGAGGCAGTGCGGGACGTGTGGTGGTTCATGCTCATCCGCAGCAGATATGGACTCGACCCTACGTCGCTTGTTTGCGCTGCTCGAAGCCAGATTCGACGATGATGTGCTGGAGAGCAACGCCTCGTGGTACTGCATCAACTGCGCTCACAGGCTGTACTACAATATGTGGTCAAGCGTGTCATCATTGACACGACGGGTACCATTGTTGAAATGGAATTGCGTCCACCCTTTACCTATCTGCATACTTTACGCAATGGAGACAGCAGAAGCGCTGGAAATACTGCTGGTGCGGGGAAAACAAAAACAAGCAGCACCATGACTGCTTGTTCGACCTACGGCTCGTTTGGTACCCCATCCGGGACTCGAACCCGGGCCTCTGGCTCCGGAGGCCAACGCTCTATCCTCTGAGCTAATGGGGCATTGTCTCAATCCTACCATCAATACTTCCGTATCGCAAGAGCTTCTCACTTGTTGATTGTGCACTTTAATTGTACGCTCAACAGTGTCTTTAGTTGACGAAAGGACCCTAGCGAATGACACGTATAAAATTGGTAGTCAGGTTAAGTCTTCTCGTAATCACGGCGGCGATACTTTCCAACGATCAGGCGATCCATGCCCAGAGTATCACCACCATCCGCTACGATGACAATCGCATTGCAGATATTCCCGCTGATGAGGCCGCGTTATTTTCGTTCTCCATCGAAACGGGCGTTACCATCGTTGAGGTATGGGGAGTGGACATTGCGCCCTCCGTCGCGATTTTGAACGCCCAGCAAACCGAAACGCTGGTCGAAGCAACCAATCCAGAAGTCGAAAACCGTGTCGTACTTGAGTTTGACAACAGCGGCGATATTCTCTTGCGCGGCAATCACATCATCTCGGTTACCGGGCCTGCCGGAATTTCCGGGGCGGTGGCTGTTCGCCTGACACTACGTGAATCGAGTGTCCTCGCTGTTGGCAACACCATTCAGTTGGGACAATCGTTTACCGCATCAGTAATACCCGGTGGCGGGCCAGCCGTCTATCAATTTGAGGCGTCACCGGATACCACCCTGCAAATTTCGGTGCGTTCCATCACCGAAGGTTTCTCGCCTGTGGTGACCGTACTCGATACCAGCGGCGTGGTAATTGATCAGGTGAGCAGCACCCAGACCTATGGCGCGTCCTACATCCTGAAACCGGCGGAAGGTAACTATCAGTTGGCGGTCGACCTGGGTGAGTTCAGCGATACGGGCGAATTTGCCGTGAATCTGGAGTTAGGGCCAACGGTGGGCAATGACGGGACGGTTGGTTTTGAGGTTCCACCCGAATCCTCATGTTCATTGACGGCGGACACGCAGGTCAACATTCGCAGTGGTGGCTCGGTCGATCATGATGCGGTTGGCGTTTTAGGGCGCGGCAAATACCTGATTGTGATTGGCTACAGCACGGATAACGATACGTGGTATGCCGTTTCGCTGCCGGATGCCAGCACGGGCTGGATTGCTTCAACGGTGACCCGACTCGTAGGTTCCTGTGAAAATCTCCCTCTGCGCAGTTACCTGCCACCCAGCTAACCTTCAAGGCATCCTGTCTGCGGGCAGGATGCTTGTTTTTATAACACAAGTATCATAAATTTGTGCATTCTTTTAAATTCCCTATACTGTCTAATGAACTGACAACCATTTAGGGAGGACAGCTTATCAATGCGCAACATTCACAAACTCGCCAGTAGTTTGATTATTCTGGGACTGATAGCGGCACTCATTGTACTGCCGGGCACTTCGGAGACACAGGCCCAGGATGGCGGTACGATCAGTTTCGGTGAATCCGTTGCCGGAAGTGTGGCAGCGGGGATTCCGTCCGATTTTTCGTTTGAAGCAAATGCCGGTGATGTCGCGGAAGTGACTGTGCTTGGCTTTGGCTTTGCACCGCGTGTCCAGATTCTCGATGGAACGCGGACACAGGTTCTGGCGGAAAACGCCAACACTAACGCAGAAACGACCGTTGAAGTCAGTTATACTATTGAAGCAACAGGCACTCATTTCATCCGTGTACAGGGTTTGACTCCCAGCGATGCTGGTAATTTTGGTTTAAGTCTCAATCAGGGCGAACGAGAATTGCCACCCGGCACACCGATAGCTGTTGGCGAAACGCTTGAAGGCTCGGTTGATGACCCGGAAATTCCCGCCGTTTATGATTTCACCACCGATCCCGATGGGTTGGTCAATATCAGCGTCCGCTCACTCACGGGCGGCTACAATCCGATTGTCACGCTGTATAGTGAAGAAGGAGACACCATCATTGCCGGTGGTAATCCACGTCTACTTGGCTTCTCATTCTTGCTGGCCTCCGGCGAGGAGAATTTGAAGCTGGTGGTTGATCTGGGCACTTATGAAGGCACGGCAAATTTTGAAGTCGAACTTGCGCCTGCTATCGGAATCGAACCTATCGCTACTGAACAACCTACTGATGGCGGTGGGGGCGTCGATACCACGCTTGGCCTGACCTCCCCACCAAGCGGCTGTTATGTGACCACTAATCAGAACGTCAACATCCGTTCCGGTGGTTCCACCGAACACGGCATTGTAGGCGTTTTTGGCGCAGACAAGTACCTGAGCGTTACGGGCTACAACGATACCAACGACCGCTGGTATCAGGTTTCTCTGCCGGATGGTGGTTCAGGCTGGGTTGCAGGTTTTGTCGTGACTACGGGCGGTCCTTGTGACGGCCTTTCAGAAGTGAGTTTCCCACCACTCGGACAGGCAACCTCAACCTCCACCCCAACGGTCACGCTTGAAGGCGGCGTCACGGCGACGCCATCGGCCACATTGGAAGGCGGCGTCACTGCAACGCCAACCGCTACCTATACTGCCACGACTGAAGGTGTCGCCACCGCACCACCAGATGGTGAGATCAACACTCAGATAGACTATCGCGATGGTTTGCAGACGTTCAGTGGTCAGATTTCGTACCCGAATGGCGACACCACCGATTACATAAACTACACCGTTATCGGCTTCGACTCAGCCAATCCGTCGGGTTATGTCAATATTTCCGTATCGTGTTCAGGGCCGGGTGCTGAATTTGCCCGTATCAACTTCCAGAATCGCGGCAGTGTTGGCGAAACAACCTGTCCCCACAGTTTGTCGAAGTTCTTTACCAATGAAAGCAATCTGGGGTGGGTTCGCATCGACCTTGTCGGTGGCGATAACGCACTGGTGAACTGGACGGTTACCCTGACTGGTGAGGGCAACTAACGCTAAACAGCAAATCGTAAAGTATCAACGGGCGGATCGGGTGATCTGCCCGTTTTTGTTAGTCGGTAATCACCTCTCTAACGTGAGCGTCGATGTAGGTTTGCCCGATAGCGCGGGCGACCGACACACGATGATGCCCGTCCTCCACGAAATAGGTATCGCCAACCTGATAGACGGCGATGGCAGGCAGCAGCACATCTTCGTAATGGGCCTGTCGCACCCGCACCCAGCGGTATTCCACAGCCTTGTGGGCCGGGCGGAAGTCAGCGTCGAAGCTGCGATTATCGGTGTACGATCCGCCAATCTGATCGACTGCAATGGTCTGGACGCCCCGGTCAATAATCTGTTTAACCCTGACATCTTCCAGTGCACGCTCAAACGAGGTGAGTCGGTTGCTTTGCCCCAGCGCCGATTTCACGAACTGCCGGAGATAATGTCCTCTTATCTGGTTTTCAAAGTCGAGTTGTGCGAAGTATTCGGTGGTCATCCCTACCTCCTTTTAATTATAAGGTTAGGGATAAACCACCCGCCGCGTCTTGTAGCGGACGATAGATTCCGGGGTTTAGATGGGGTTTAGAGAAGTTGTAATTCGACTGATTTCTGGAAAGTATGCGTCATTTCCGGCCCTCCAGGTTGGATGGGTTACACACATTACCATAACCAGATTCGGTCGACCAGCACTGGTGACTCGCGTATGGGCAACGTATCTTTTTGCGACTCTTTGCGTTGATGGGTATAATAAAAAAACCGACCGGACGGTATGTTTTCGGATTAGCCGAAATAAATGCGGAGTCCAGGAGGGTGCCGTGGAAATGCACATAAGCAGTTAATGTTCATTTCAAAACGTCAAGTAATTTATTTTTGGAGATACATCATGAAGCAATTTAGCATTTTACTGACTGTAGCGTTGCTGGCTTTCCTGATTTCTGGATCGATAACTAATCAAATTGACTCTGTAGTAAGTGCCTCAGAGATGGACTGTACAAGCGTAACCGCCGACAGTCTGGGACTAGAAAATGTAGAAATCACTCGCGCTGAACTCGTCACAAATGACCCCGATTATCCTGCCTACTGTTTGTTGCAGGGTAATGCCAACGCACGGACTGGCATTGATGGTAAGCATTATGCCATCGCATTTGAACTGCGTTTGCCGGTGGCATGGAATGGACGCTTTTTGCATCAGGTCAATGGCGGTAACGACGGTGCCGTACTCCCTGCAACGGGTGGCAGCAACGCAACAGGTTCCGCCAGTGCATTGGCGCGTGGCTTTGCTGTACTCAGTACCGACGCTGGTCACAATGGAATGGCCCCTGTCAATGCAGAGCTTGGTTTGGTGGGCGGTAACGTTTTTGGTTTGGACCCACAGGCACGATCCGATTATGGCTATGCTGCTGTTGGTACCATGACGCCCATTGCAAAATCCGTCATTGAGCAATATTACGGCACTGCGCCAGACTATTCGTATATGGCGGGATGCTCGAACGGTGGTCGTCATGGTATGGTTACAGCTTCACGTTATGGCGAAGACTATGATGGCATTCTGGTGGGAAATCCGGGTTTCAACCTGCCCAGAGCAGCCATACAACATGCCTGGGATGTGCAAAGTTTTCAGATTGCCGACCCTGATATTCGCCAGGCTTTTTCCAGAGAGGATATGGCGTTGGTCGCGGAAGCTGTTGTGTTTGCCTGTGATGCACTGGACGGAGCCGAAGACGGACTGGTGGCGGACATTAATCAATGCCAGACAGAGTTTGATCTGGCGGAATTGGAATGTGGTGACGGTGAAGAGGACCTCTGCCTGAGTCCCAATCAGATCACAGCGCTAGGACGGTCGATGAGCGGGCCAACGAATTCTGATGGCGAACAACTCTATTCTGACTGGTCCTATGATAGTGGAATGAGTTCTGGAGATTGGCGCTTCTGGAAATTGGAAAGTGGCATCCCTCCCTGGGATAACTACCCGCTGATTGCAACGCTTGGCGGCGGCTCCCTTTCGTATATCTTCACGACACCGCCCACCGAAACGCCCGGTGATCCAGCTTCGTTAGTGGCCTACCTGACAGAATTCGATTTTGACGAAGATGCACCTCGAATATACGCCACAGACGATACCTTCAGCGAATCCGCCATGGAATTCATGACGCCACCGGATGTCGACGATCCGATGCTGGCAGCATTTCATGAGGCGGGCGGTAAGCTGCTGATCTATCACGGGCAAAGCGATGGCGTTTTCTCTGTGAACGACACCATCAACTGGTATGAGGCGTTGACCGAAAACAATGGCGGCGATGCCAGTGATTTTGCCCGCCTGTTCACGGTTCCTGGAATGAATCATTGTTCTGGCGGACCAACGACCGACCAGTTCGACGCCCTCAGCGCATTGATGACGTGGGTCGAAACCGGTGTGGCCCCTGACCAGATCATCGCCTCAGTTGATCCCATGAACCCCGAACTGCCCGTGGAGTGGAGTCCGACCCGCACACGACCGCTTTGCCCCTGGCCGGAAATTGCCGTTTTTTCTGAGGGTGACATTGAAACAGCCGCGAGCTTCACCTGCGAAGTACCCTGATGTACTGTGTTTAGAAGTCTTCAAGTAGACAGGAGTCATTCCCCATTGAACCTGAAAAGTAGGGGATGACTCCCGTAACATTCAGAAGTCAACCTATGCACGATAGAACCGGGGGTTTATAGAAGCTGCAATTCTCTGGCGCGAACGGATGCCTCGGTCCGGTTCCCGACATTGAGTTTGTTAAAGATGTTATGGATGTGGGTCTTGACCGTGCCCACCGCCAGCGTCAGTTCATCCGCAATCTGCCGGTTCGTCATGCCCGCGCCCAGCAGTTGCAGGATTTCCATCTCGCGCTCGGTGAGGTCTTCCGGCGTTTCGACAGGGGCACTGCCATCCAGATAGGTTTCGAGAATGTCACGTGCCGTCTGGCGCAGATCGAGCGATTGCCCTCTACGACAAGCTTCCTCAAAACGATCAGGCGTCAACATCTCCTTATATCGCTCAATCTCCTGCGCGATGCTGTTTATCTCCGAATCCCAGTAACCATGCTGCACCACCGGATGGTGATACAACAGCGACAGGATTTCGACGGCCTGCTCCACCTCGCCCTGTGCAGCCATCATGTGTGCAATCGGGCGCAGTGAATAGGTGAGTAAAATGGTGCGCCATGTGTTCTTCAGCGCAATCACCAGACTCTTGCTCAGATAGTGCCGGGCATCCGCCAGATTGCCTTCCTGCAAAAACAATTCGCCAATTTCACGGATGGGATGCTCTACACCGATGACGTCGCCCGTGGCTTCACAGATTGCACGATATTCCTCATATAGGGCCAGGGCTTCATCACGACGATGCAATTTAACCGATGATCGCGCCAGAAAGTTCAGCGGCCATGTAGCACTCCATAAATCGCCATGTGCCCGGAAAATAGCGATACTCCGCTCCAGGTACGGCACTGCTTCCTCAAAGTCTTCACGTTCCAGAAGCGTGCGCCCGATTCCATAATATGCCCAGGCGACTCCCCAGGAATCGGGTGGCAGTGTATCCAGCATTGTGTGATAGAGTTGGCGGACTTCTTCATAGCGCTCACGAAGAACGGTGCGCTGGCTGGACAGTATACCCAGCGGCATCATTAAATTTTCATTCAGGTCGGCGGTCGCCAGCCCGTCCATCATCAACTCAACGCCCTCGTAGATGTTTCCGAGAATAATCCGCAACCAACCCATGTAAATGCGCAAAACCGGACGCAGGGAACTATCCTCGCTTAACGCCTGATCGGCACTGCGCAGCATCTCGAACCCATGATTGGTACGACTGCGCATCTGCGAAAACATGCTCAGGCCAAACAGATATTTTTCGAGCAGAGCTTCATCGCGCGTTTCAACTGCCCATTCCCACCCGGCACGAATATTGGCGATTTCCGCCTCGATGTCATCAGCAGCGTCAATCTGCCCCGATGATTTCAAGGCGGATTCTCGATTCTGCATGAAGTCCGCGAAATAGGTGGCATGGATGCCTTTGACGTGATGGTATTTTTCAGGATAACCGCGCACAAACTCTTCAGCATACTGGCGAATCAACTCATGCATCGTGTAGCGTCCCGCGCCAACCGCCCGCAGCAGCGATTTATCACTCAGGCCAGTCAAGGTGGTCAACGATGCGTTAGCAGCATGGCGGGCCGCTTGCAGGTCAAAACCACCCCGGAACACTGTCAGCCGCTTAAGGGCATACTGCTCGTCTTCGTTGAGCATCCGCCACGACTGTTCAAACACCGCCCGGATGCTGCGATGGCGTTCCGGCACGTTGCGCATGTCCGTCGCCAGAAAATCAAGGCCAGCCTCAATTTCCTGGGCGATGGTCTCACAATCCAGCACCCGCACCCAGCTTGCTGCCAGTTCAATCGCCAGCGGCAGTCCGCTCACCAGACGGCAAATCCGCACGACTGCATCCATATTGTTATCGAGCGAAAAATCATGGCGGGCCTGTCGTGCCCGGTCAGCAAAAAGCTGTACGGCGCTGCTCTGTTCCACGTTGATTTCCGGCACGGGCAGCCCTTCAACATAATACGTGTGTTCCTCTCGCAAACGCAGAATTTCGCGTGAGGTCACCAGTATTTTGGCGTCGGGGGCCTGCGCCAGAATCTCGCTGATTAAGACACTGGAATCGATGACATGCTCGAAATTATCCAGAATCAGCAGAATCGGACTATCATTAAGGCAGTTGACCAATTGTGTGAAGGCATCATCCGACCCCGTGAAGGACAGCATCAGTGCATCCGCAATCGCCGGGGTGATAAATTCTGAAGATACCACCTGCTGCAAATCAATGTAGTGCCGGTTGTTAGATATGGCGAGGTCGGTCGAATGAAGTAGTTCGAGGGCCAGGCGTGTTTTACCGATGCCGCCCGGTCCAACCAGAGTCAGCAAGCGGCATGATGGCTCATTCAGCAGAGCGGTGATCTCGGCGAGTTCTTTCTCGCGTCCGATGAAGCTGGTTAGTGACCACATAAGTTGATCTCCTGTCTTTTACAATTTTACCGCAGAGGAGCACGTCGATGAAATATATACTTATGGTTCTAATCATTGTCTTACTGATACCTTTGCCGGTCACGGCTCAGGATGATGGCATCTTTTTCGAAGAGGTGGCATGCAGCGAAGTCGTGCCGTTTCTGGATGATAGTGATGATAAATATTGTGGCTACCTGATTGTCCCCGAAGACCACAACGACCCCGCCTCACTGGAGGTTGAAATCGCCGTTGTGGTGCTGCAAGCTCTTAGTGATAATCCCTATCCCGACCCGATAATCTATCTGGAAGGCGGCCCCGGCGGTGCGGGCATTTTCACCGTCGATGTATGGATGAATCACCCGCTGCGCCAGACTCGTGACATCATCCTGTTTGACCAGCGCGGCACGGGATTCTCCTATCCGCATCTGGGCTGCTGGGAAGTCTTTGATGAAGCCTACGAAGATGAAACTGAAGCGTTTGCAGCCTGCCAGGCGCGCCTCATTGAAGAGGAGCAGGTCAACCTGTCACTGTATAACAGTGTGCAGAGCGCGGCGGATGTTGATGCGCTGCGGGTCGAACTCGGCTACGATCAGGTGAATCTGCTGGGCATTTCGTATGGCACAAGACTGGCCCTGACCGTGATGCGCTATCATCCCGATGGCGTGCGCAGTGCGGTCATTGACGGGGTATATCCACCCCACCTGAACGCCTACGAAGTGCAGGCCGTCACCCTGTCCGACGCGATTCTGGCCCTGTTTGCGGCATGTCAGGCCGATGCCGACTGCAACAGTGCTTATCCTGACCTCGAAAACACCTTTTATGCGCTGGTTGACAGTCTGAATGAAACGCCGCTTGAATTTGAGCTTGAGGATGAAAACGGCGAGTTGGTCCTTGAGGAGATCTTCGGCGATGATCTCGTCAGTATGCTGGGCGACCGGCTCTACGATACGGCGGTAATCCCCTACCTGCCGCGCATGATTTATGAACTGAGTCAGGGCAACGACGAGACCTATCTCGCCATTGTGAATGAGGAAATCAGCGAAATTGAGCCGGAAGTTACGGGCATCGACTATGACCTTCTCGACGAGTATTACGATTTGAGTGACAGCGATGGGTTGCATTTATCGGTGGAGTGTACCGAAGAGGTATTTTTCAGTAACCTCGATAACGCCTTTAGCAACATCGAGCCTTATGCCGATCAGCTTGAGGCAAGTCTCATTTTCGAGGTGGAAGGGACCTTTATCCAGTGCGAGATGTGGGCGGTTGACGGGGCGCAGGATATTGAAAATACTCCGGTCGTCAGCGACATCCCGACGCTGGTGCTGTCCGGGCAATTTGACCCGGTGACACCCCCGGCCTGGGGATCAAGCGCCGCCGCAACGCTCAGCCACAGTTTTGTCTACGAGTTCCCCGGTGTGGGGCACGGAAGTATTTACGCAGGTGAGTGTCCGGCGTCGATTCTGCTGGCGTTTATCGACAACCCAACCGCCGAGCCAGATTCATCGTGTATCAATGCGATGCAAGTCCGGTTCGAGTGACAGGACATCCGTTTTCAATAATCCGCTGATAATTTCCCGGAATCGTGTTGTTGTCGGTGACGATTCCGGTCCAAACAAACGGCGGCCGCCCCGTTGGGCGTCCCTACGAATCACCCCGATTTAGCGTAGGGACACAGCACTGCTGTGTCCGCCACTGTCAATGTAAAGCCAATTGAAATGTTACCCAATTATTTCGGAAAATGGCACCAGTGGACTCCGGTTTGCGCTAGCCGGAGGATTTTAATGGTCGATTTCCCTTTCAGCAAGCCATCTCTCCCTTATCTTTACACCTACGGGAAACACGCCGCTTCACCAATAACACCTGTTCCACTCCAAACTAAAACCTGGACAACCAATCGTCGAATTCTAGGCGAGTGGGTGCAGTAGTCGCGCCGCCAATACCAGTTACGGATAATCCACCACAGATATTGCCATAGCGAAGGCATTGCTCCAGCGAAACTTTTTCGACCACATAACCCAGCAGAAAACCGGCATTGAAGCAGTCACCCGCGCCCGTTGTATCGACGACGGGGCCTGCGTTGATGGATGGCACGCGCAGGATGGTATCCTTATCGTAGCTGAGTGAACCCTTGCTGCTGTCCTTGATTACGACAACATCGACCAGTTCTCCTAAAATATACAGGGTTTCTTCCACCGTGTCGGCTTCAGCTATAATCTGAGCTTCACGGAAATTGGGCATGAAAACATCAACATGCGTAAGCGTATCCCGGCACAGTTTCGGATTGCCCAGATGTGCCCCGTCCTGTGAATCCATGGAAATAGTCGCACCTCTTGCATGAGCTTTCTCAAAAAGCGCCATTAGCGGTTGTTGTTCCATGAACCCGCCAATATGCAGGTGTCGAAACATGATACGATCAAGGACATCCAGCCAGTAATCGACCATGTCGTCGGGATCATCGTCCTCGTAAGTTACAAAGGCGCGTTCACCCGCGAAAGGCAGGGAAATCGTTACTTTCTGATAGGGATGATCAAGTACCTGCGCCAGTCTCATATCCAGCCCTTCTTGCCGGGCAAGGTTATAGACAAACTGGCTGTAAGAATCACTGCCGAAAAAGCCGGGCCAGGCCACCTTAACGGTTAAGCGGTGCAGTGCTGCGGCGGTAGTGTACATCGCGCCGCCAGTTGTAGTGAGATTGGTTGCCCATGTTTCCTGCCCCAGCACTGGAAAGCGCGGCAGGCCGGTGAGAATCTGGTCAAAAAAATAATTACCAATCAATACCACATCATAGGGACGTTGCATGATGCCACTCCCCGGTATATTCCTGATGTGCATCCAGATATTCATTCACCAATGTTCGGCCCAGCGCATAGGAACCAACCAATGGATGACTTGCCATCGCTTCAACCGCCAGCTCGCGGTCACGATCTAGAATGGCCCTGACGGCTAACCGTTCATAATATTTGACACTATGCATGAGCAGGTCGGCATGTTCGGGAATGTCGCCAATTTTCACGGGCTTAATGCCGTTACCATCGACTTCACAGGTAACTTCTACCACATCATCATCGCGCATGGTGGGAATAGCGCCTTCATTGGGCACATTTAATCCGATACGCAGCGGAAGGTCTTGCGAGATTGCCAGTGCGGTTCGCAGGGCTACCCCGGCATACCCTCCAACGTCGTCCTGAGACTGGTGGAGCAGGGCCGTCGTTTCGGTTGGATTTGCACGTTCCCGGCGCAGTGTTTCATCCGTTTCAGCATAGGCCATATAACTGGCACTGCGACGTTTATTGTAGGCATCATAGACTCGCAGATAGTCATCGGGCGATGATTGATGTAATGTCTCAAAGAGCTGGTTGTTCAGCACTTCAACCTCTTCACCTCGTGTCAGCTCTTCTTCCTTAATGCGCTGAACCGCTACATCGCGGAAGTAGTAGTAATACAGGTATTCATTGAGGAACATGCCCATATTTCGAGCAAGCTGAGGGCCGAAAAATCGCAGGTGCGTGGCCTGTACAAAATCATCGTCCTGAAGGAGTGCCGGGAGCACGTTTTTGCCCTTGATTCGTGCGGAGCGGGTCCAGGATAGATGGTTCAGGCCAAAGACTTCCGTTTTCACCATATCAGTCGGCACATCAAGCCAGTGTGCAATTTCATACTGGGCGGTGTTCGCACTGTCACAAATTCCCACGATGCGCTGGAAACCGGCGTCGTGCAGCGCTTGCGAAACCAATCCAGCCGGATTGGTGAAATTGAACGTCCAGGCTCGTGGTGTGAGGCGTTCTGTTTGCTCGGCGACATCCAGCAGTGCTGGAATGCTTCGCATCGCCATGCTGAATCCGCCCGGACCAGTCGTTTCCTGCCCCAACACGTTGTGCTTGAGCGCGATTCGCTCATCGAGTACGCGCCCACGTTCTGCGCCGACGCGGATGGTTGTCACGATCATGTCAGCGTCGCGCAGGGCTTCTTCAAGATTGGTGGTGTGGTGGAGGGTAAAGGGACTGTTCGCCTGCTCAACAATTTGCTGGCAAAGCGGAACCATGACGTTGAGTCGGCTCGGTTCGATATCCATCAACCACAGTTCCTGTAAACCAATATCGGCAGCGAACGCCAGTGCGCCGCGTACAAACTCTGGCGAACGCACGCCCCCACCTCCAATCAATGCCAGTTTCATACGAAATTCCTTGCTTTTGTAGCCAGTCAGGACTTCACTGCCCCGGAGATCATTCCGCGAATAAATTGTCGTTGAAAGAGAACATAAATGACCAGAACGGGCAGCAGCACCATCACCGATCCTGCCGCCATAACCGGCACATCAGACGCATAGCGGCCACGCAGCAGTGCTAATCCGACGGGTAAGGTGCGAAGATCGCCGGAGGCCATCACCAGAATCAGGAAAAACTCATTCCATGTCCACATGAATAACAAAACGACTAACGACACTAAAGCCGGTCTGGACAGTGGAAATAAGATACGCCACAGGACACCCCACATGCTGCAACCATCTACCACGGCAGCATCAACAATTTCGGTTGGTATATTCTTGAAATTCGCTCGCATCCAGAATGTGCCAAACGAAAAACTGAGAGCAACTTGCGGTAGGATAAGTGCCCAATAGGTATCGCGGATGCCAAGCTGTCCCATCAACTGCCACAGGGGAATAATGACCGCCTCAAAGGGTACCATCAGCCCCAGCATGATAATAAATAAAAGGATGTTATCGCCGCGAAACTTATACATTCCAAACCCAAAGCCCGACATGGTGGACAGAATAATGGCTATAACGACAACCGGAACGACCACATAGACACTACTCTTGAAGTATGTTGAAAAACGAGCACCCGTCCAGGCATCTTCGTAATTATCCCATTTCCATTCTTCTGGCAATGAAAATGGACTGTCACGCAGTTCACGACGTTCCTTAAAGGAAGTTAAGACAATGCCGGTGAAGGGCAATAGGGCCACCAGCAAGAATATAGTCAGGATCAGATAAGTTAAACCTGCCTGAAACTGTTTCCTGAGCACCATACGCTGCTCGTATCTAAGCATTTTCACTGTCCCGTGACTGTAGCCAGAAGACACCCGCCGAAATGACCACGATGATGGTCGCCAGCACCACAGCCATCGCTGCACCATACCCGGCGCGGTGCAGGTTGAACGTATTCTTGTAAACCAGAATGCTGGTAACAATTGTTTCTCGGCCCGGTCCGCCCTGCCGGGTTAACACAAACACCAGATCAAAAACACGCAGCGCGGCAATAAAGGTCAAAACGAATGCAACCAGAACGTGCTGGCGCAAGCCGGGCAGCGTCACGAACCAGAACTGTTGGAGCGGATTCGCCCCGAAAACAATAGCCGCGTCGTAAAGTTCTTCACTGATAGATTGGATACCTGCCAGAAACAACACCATGCACAATCCATATTCAACCCAGGTGCCTACCATACCAACGGCGTATGGTGCATAGGTAAAATCGCCGAGCCAGGGCGTCACTCGCCGCAATAATCCCACCGACTCAAATACACCCTGAAGGCCGGTAATCGATAGTGCTCTGTTAATGGGTCCGCTGTAATCGAATAACCAGCGCCAGATAATACCTACCACCACCGGACTCATGACCTGTGGCACGAATAAACCAGCGCGAAAGATGAACATGCCCTTTAGCCTGCTGCGCGACATCAGAGATACCAGAAACAATCCGATGAGGATGGGAATGATGGTATAGAAGATGGAAAAGAAAAAGTTGTTCTGAATGGCTTTGATGAAGTCCTCATCGTCCATCAGTTCCCGGTAGTTGTCGAGGCCAATCCATTCAGGCTCGGTGAAGCCGGTCCACTCCATAAAACTGTAGCGGATTGTGCCGATAATTGGAAATAAAACAAATACCACGTAAATGATAAGACCGGGCAAAATGAACAGGAGCGCCTGACTGCCACTCGAAAATGGGACAGCGCTTGTGCGACGTCTCCATGGAATCAAGCTTTGGAGGCGCTCGGAGAAGGATGGGGTTGAAACGATCTCAACCCCATGCTTTACAGTAGGCTCAGAGCTAGAATTACTCGCCTGACTCATAATCTTCTTGAACATTAGCCGTAAATTCGTCCGGGCTGACCTCGCCTGCCATCATTTCCTGAATATCAGCCGCGATGTCAGGAGCGGTCCAGTCCAGGTAGTGTCCTACCTTGTTGCTAGAACTGATGAGTTCCCACGCTTCAATCACATCGCCCGTCAACGTACCCGATTCATACTCCTCCGGCGTGATGGCTGGCAGATAACCTTGCGCAAAGAGGAGATTGGCAGCTTCTGGACCGGTGATCAGATCGATGTAGGCCGCCGCGATGTCAGCATGCTCGGTTCCAGCACGGATGCCATAACCCAGACCGACACCGCCAATGGTCAGCGGTACTTCTTCGCCCGCAGCAGATGGCAGCAGGAAGAATCCAACCGTGGCTTCGGCATCTTCGACATCCTCCACGATGGACCCGGTCATCCAGCTCCCCGTCAGCCACATCGCGCCTTCAAAACCTATAAACGCGCCATAGGTGGCGTTGTCATAATCCATACCTTCAAAACCGGGTGAAAAATAGCCGTTTTCGATCCATCCCAGCATCGTTTCGGCTGCCTGGACGTTGGCTTCCGTTTCGAATGTACCGTCGGCGGCACGATACATAAAGTTGTCGATAGTTGCGAGGTCTGAATAAGCGTGCTGGATTGCACCCCACGTATGAATGGCGGGCCATCCATCAAGACTGCCAAACACAATCGGGGTATAACCACCTTCTTGAATAGTGGTGAGTGCGCTCACGAATTCGTCCCATGTTGTTGGCACTTCCAGCCCCAGTTCCTCAAAAATCGACTTGTGGTAATAAATGCCAACAACTTCAGCCGTGTTGGACACACTATAAAGATTACCTGTACCAAATTCGGTCCCGTCTTCGGAGAAACTGTTTCGGGCATGCAGACCTTCCGCGTAGCGATCCCACCAGCCATATTGATCAGCGTAGTCGTTGAGTGGCAACAAAAGACCTGCTTCCACCAACGCTCCCATACCGCTGAAGCCCTGATTGACCATGATAACATCCGGGCCGTTATCCTCGGACAACGCACGCGGCGCGAGTTGGGTAAGATCGGACGTATCGTAGGCTTCGCGCTGAATGGTAACATTCGGGTTCATTTCCTCGAACATCGCGTTCAGCTCTTCGATCATTTCCTGTTCAGCTTCGCGGGTAAAGTTATCCCAGACCACCAGCGTTATTTCTTCATCCTGTGCGGTGGTTGTACCCATTGTGGCTACAAGTAAAGCGACTACAAGCAACAAACTTAGTTTCTTCATCTCTAAAACTCCTTGGTCCATTAAACACCTGCACACTCAGTATAACATGCTGTGGGAGGGCGACTATGCACTACCCTCCCCGTCAAGACTCTTATTACTCACCCAGGGTGAGATGCCCCCATACGCGCGGATTACCCTGAATCTGGCCCCAAGCACTCCAGGCGGTACGCGCTTCATTACAGTTTTCACCGACCGCAGCATCTGCCTTATCACAGTCGTAGAGTAAGATATTGAAGCCAATCGTATCGCCACTACTCACTTCACCCGGCACCGCATTCCAGGGGATGGCTACCTCAAGAACGTATCCGTTATCCGTGCGGCTTGACGCAAACTGCATATCCGGGGCCGTTACAGAAATAAGACCCTGGTTAGCGTCGGCATCTCGCTCGGCCTGGACATTCCCTTCAGTGTCGAAGGGGAAGATACCTGTCTTGAAGGTAGTCAACGTATGCTCGCTCACACCCGGTCCCTGTGGATCGACGGTGATTTCAACCGAATCACTGCGCCAGTGGCCCTTGATGTCGTTCGGAGCAATATTGGAGACGATAGTTTCATCTTCCACCGTTACGGCGACATACAGGAATTCATCATCATAGGCGAGGCTGAATGAACCGGTCAGGTCAGCAGCATCAGTCGTTTCACCCTCCCAGATATTGTCAAACGGGATGGCAAGCGTTTCCATGCCGCTGTATTCGCTCAGATCACCATCAATGGTTGGTGCCGATGCTACACGAGTTGCTGTCGTCGCCGGAACAACCTGAAGCATGCCTACTTCGCTGAGTTCAGTATCTCCATAGGTTCCGGTTAAGGTGATTTCTGACTCGAGTTGCGCCTGATCAGCCGGAACGGTTACAGCAAAATCGACAGTCATTTCTTCACCTGCCGGAACGGTTACAGTCTGGGATGCAGGGTCAACCGTGATGTCGGCTGACGCAACTGACAGATTAACCGTTGCCTCAATATCTTCACTGGAGCGATTCGTCAGGATGACAGGCACATTGGTTGTAGCATTTTCACCAACCGCAACCAGAGTTGATTCCAGCGTGTATAGATGTTCCATGCCAACGCGGACAACCCAGTCACGGAAAATCTCGACCGCCTGAACCGGCTGCAATTGGACAGAAAGTGGCGGTGTCGCCCACACAAATCCGGGTTTACTGGCGGATCGACTGTCGCCATTGGCATCAACCGACTCGAAGTGGCCCACGATTTGTTGGATGTCGGCCACATCAGCATCTTCAGGAACATTCAATGTGAAGGTGGCCGTCGTTTCCTCGCCTACAGCCACAGGACTGGCTACGCTGTCGCCCGTAACGTCCCAACCCTCCGGAGCGCTCAAACTCAGCGTCACGTCAGAAAGATCGGTGTCGCTGTAGTTCCGGAAGACCACATCGACGGAGGTTTGACCACCCTGACTGATAAAGAAGTCTTGCGGCAGCACCTCAAGTTGAACCATCGGCGGGGCAGTTCCCACACCATAGTCAATGCCAGCGAACATGCTAGTTTCGTTTTCTGAAACCGGCAGCAAGCTGGCCCCCAGAGCAAATGTTTCGGGACTCAGGCGGCGCGTTGGCGCAGGAACCGTATACGAGTTGTCAAAGCCCTGGCTGCGATAAAACAGCAGCGCACTTGCTTCGAGGTCAGCATACGTCATATAGGTTCGTGGCGAATACTCGTTGGTAGGAACTTCCAGGCTAACCTGCAAGCCAGCACCGCCATAACCCATGCCGTAGTAGAGTTTCAGTGGTTGCCAGGGATCAATGAACTCTTCCTCAAGTTGCTCAGGGTAGGCATTTGGATCACCCGCCAGCCAGAAGGCTTCCGTTGCCAGCTTGGCGGCGTACTGGTGATGTCCATGCCCACCCGCCGAGGATGGATTCATCGTCACCACAATATCGGGCTTCAGGACTCGTATCAGGCGCACGAGATTTGCAAGTGGTTCTTCATAACCCCAGAATTCTTCGGTAGCGGTGGCACTGGTCGTAAATGCCCAGTCGAGTTCATTCAGGTAATATAGATGGGAGATGCCAAGTCTGCCCAGCGCCTGGCGCTGTTCTGCTTCGCGGACTATGCCAAGTGATGGACCAAGCTGGCGACCAGTGGCATTGCCTCCACCTTCGCCGCGCGTTGCCGTTATTACGCCAGCTTTCTTGCCTTCGTCCATAATGTAACGGGCAAATGTGGCCGTTGTAATCGAGTCGTCGTCAGGATGTGCACCCACAAACAGGAGATCAACCTTAACCAGATCATCGCTGGTGGATGGCACTGGTGTATCGTCTCCTTGTGCACCTACGAAAACTTGTCCTGTTGTTCCAACAACAAGTACAAATACACAGAATAAAGCAACTTTCCATTTCATCGCTGTAAATGCTCCCAAAACTTTTTTGATTCGCTATGGTCTTTCATTGCGTTTGTTTTTGTATTATCTCCTTTTTCTACAGCTAATGCACAGGTGTGCATAAAAGGTATCGAAAATATAACACGTAACAGAGGCAAATCCAAAAAATTCATAAGGAAAATTTATCATTTCGCCTGTAATTCGTAAATTCAATTTCCAACTTAATATGATATGCAGTATATTATCTGCACACCTGTGCAATTTAAGGGACAGAGAGAGTAACGTTTTGTCAACAACTATTAAAGACATTGCCAGAGCAGCCGAAGTATCCCACACAACAGTTTCACGGGCACTACGCGGTCATCCGGCCATTGCGGACGCAACAGTTGCCC
>JAKEEQ010000437.1 GCA_022616515.1 Chloroflexota bacterium
CCCCGGCGACGGACCTGGGCACTGCCGATGAGTTTTTTGCCTTCGGCTGTCACTTCATAATTGGCTGGCACTTCAAAGCACACCGGGCCAAGCGCTTTGCCCTGACACGCTTGCAGGCGCATAGTGATTGGGGCAAAATTACTCGTCTAGCCGCCATCGCCGCCGCTTACAACATCAGTGTCTTTTTTAACCGGATGCTCAACCGCCCGGATGGCGCACTAGCAACCTTGATCTGTTAGTACCGGACAAGCCTATTTAGGGAGGGGCCTCCAGCAGCCTCTACAGGCAACCCATTTACATTTCTCAATACGGGATGTATTTATGCGGGCGGGTGGTGTGCTGGCGTTTGATGTTCATCGCGGCTGAAATGGCGTGCTGAAACGTCCACGTTGATGCCAATTCCTCCATCAACAGACTCTGCCCGTGTACCACATCCGCATCAAAAAACCAGTAAATTGCCATCAATGGTGATAACAGCACATCTGGATGTCCCTCGTCGTACATACGCACATCGCCAAATTCACCGTGCACCGCCGGGATAATGCGCGTGTTTATCCGGCTTCTGACATGCGAGGCTTGCCCGAAGACATACCGTGCCGCCGCTTCATAGCGTTGAAAGGCCGTCATCTGTTTGATGAGCGAACAACTGCCCAGAAAACCATCCGCTTTGATAAGGGCTGCCATATTTTCCAATGCTTGATAATGGGCAATGTCTTCTTCAACCTCCGTGCCGAAGCCAATCGCACTCAGGATTTTGATAGGGACACCGGTGTGGCAGGCTGCCAGAATTGACAGGGAATCTTCAAGGATTGTGCCTGTGCGATATTCATTACCGCGCAGCAGCGAATCAATGCCGCCATCCACCAGCACAATGGCCTGAAGATCGAGGGTTTCCGCCAGTGCTTTATAGGCCACCCGCAGCGGAATACCGCCCGTCTTATTGAACATGTAGACAGTGATTGGCTCGACATACTGCTCCTGAAGCCATTGGGCCAGATAACCTTCGGGGAAGTAGGGCGTCAAGGACTGCACCGTGCCGGATACGCCCACCACATTCTCGGATTCGGGAAAGGTGTACAATGTTTCTGCCCAATGTGGGATCAGTTCATAAGGTGAAAAGGTGAGGTTGGCGAGATGAACCTGCTTGCCCATATCGCGCAGCGTGAAATAGATGGGCAGCCCACAAAACACATCGAAGCCGCCGCCCGCTCCGGCTACGAGAATACGGTCTACGTCATCCAGCAGGTGCAGGATGGGCAAATTCAAATTCATAATATTCTCCGTCACGACAGCCAGCGTTTGCGCCGTTTGTAATGCTTGACATCACGATATGATTTCCGGGCACCGACTTCGTTCAGCCCCAGATAAAATTCACGCACGTCGGCATTATTCATCAGTTCTTCCGGCGTGCCATCCAACACAATCCGCCCATTTTCCATGATGTAGGCGTAATTGGCTATTTTGAGCGCGATATTGGCGTTTTGCTCAACGACAAGGATAGTTGTGCCCTGTTCGCGGTTGATGCGTTCGACAATGGCGAAAATGTCCTGCACCAGCAGCGGGGCCAATCCCAGCGATGGCTCATCCAGCAGAATAATTTTGGGTTCGGCCATCAGCGAGCGCCCGATAGCCAACATTTGCTGCTCACCGCCGGACATATAACCGGCCTGCTGGTAGCGGCGTTCGCGCAGGCGTGGGAAATAGTCAAACACAAGGTTCATGAGGCGGCGAACTTCCAACGGGTTGTTCTGGGTATAACCGCCCGCCCGTAGATTTTCCTCGACGGTGAGATGCTCAAAGACACGCCGACCCTCCATCACCTGAAAGATGCCGCGCTTCACGATGTCGGCTGCATCGAGGTTGTGAATTGGCTGTCCCTCAAACAGGATTTCGCCGTCGGTGACATCGCCGTTTTCCGGTTTGAGAAGGCCCGAGATGGCTTTGAGGGTGGTAGTTTTGCCTGCACCATTGGCACCCAGCAGCGCGACAATCTGGCCTTCCGGCACTTCAATGGACATGCCTTTCAGCACCAGCACCACCCGGTTATAAATGACTTCCACATTATTGAGTTGCAAAATTGACATAAGGCCACCTGAATGATTATTTACGTTAAAAATCGTATTATTACCCGGCGGACGGAATATTGGCGAAATGGTGTGCAGAAAAGATTTACCCCTCCCCCGTTAGCGATTGGTGGGGGTAGCATTTTTCAAAAGCCGCTGATTGCGCCATAAAATTGCGGCGTTGGCGGTCTCGGACAGCCACATCGGGCGGTCCCTACCCCGCAAAGGTGATTCCCCACCATAAGAGCGGCTCCGTAGGGGTATCCCGGTGTAGACGCCCTTCCATCACACTGACTCGTCCCCATCTCCCCCGTTTGCGGTTGAGGGGCGGACGCCCCGTTGGGCGTCCCTACGCGCCTATCTTTATCATAGCGAGTCCGCCTGTAAACGAACGACTCCGTAGGGACACGGCAGTGCCGTGTCCGCCCGCCTTCCAGCGCAACAACTCGCTCTATTTACGAAAAGTGTCCCCCCATCTCCTCCGTTCGCGGTGGAGACCGAGAGGGGGTAAATGGTTAAATACACGACCCATTTCAATTCAAAACGATCCTTATTCCGCAACGCCAACATTCCATCCACTTTAGTTATTCATCGGGCCGACACGTCAGTCGGCCCCTACGAATGCTGCTCGGTTTGTCCGCTATTTATCCGCCGGAGGCTTCTTCGGTAGCTTCTCCCTCGGCGTCATCTTCACTCATATCGTCTTCGCCTTCTTCCATGTCGTCTTCACCCATATCCTCCATCATCTCACCTTCGCGCAGGTCGATGCGCTCACTGGCGGCAACCCAGGCACCGTCTTCAACGCGATAAATGGTTAAACCACGATTACCACGATGGTCTTCTGGAGTGAAGGTGATGGGAGCCGTGATGTCGCCGGTATCAAAGTTTTCGATGCTTTCGAGGCTGGCTTTGATGTTTTCGCCGGTCAATTCCTGACCGTTTTGCAGCGTGAGGCGGATGCCTTCCACCATAATTGCCATCGTCCACCAGCCCTGTGAGAAGTGGAGTGTGGCTTCCTCCAGGGTTGTGCCTTCATTTTCTTCGAGCCACGCTCTCGGCTCTTCCTGACCGGGAACTTCAACGGTAGTTGGCACAAACGGCAACGCACCAAACACGCCTTCGGCTGCTTCACCGGCTCCTGAAATTAAAAGTTCATCGGCACACCAGTTCAAGCAGCCCACCTGGACGAATTCCATCAGGCCAAGATCGTTCAGATTACGCATCAGCAGCGCGGCAGCCACCGCGATGTTCTGGACAATGACGTGGGTTGCGCCCGCGTCAATGACATTAGCGGTAATTTCGGCGTCATAGCTGGTGGCACCACCGGGCATTGCAACGGTACTCATGGTGACGCCTGCTTCGGTAGCCCAGACTTCGCCATCCGGCAGCGGGCTGGTGCCAAAGGGGCTGTCATGATGGAACACAACGACATGCATATCTTCGGGAGCGAAACCCTGCGCTTCCCACTCACTCAACATGTACTGCATCATAATGACCAATTGGTCACTGTAGGTGGTGCCTACGAGAAAATTATAGGGGGCTTCTACCTGATCGTTCAGGTTGGCGGAATATGAGGCGCTCATAAAGGGGATTTGATCTTCCGCAATACGTCCACGCAGGGCTTCAGTATCGCCAGTTCCCCAGCCCATAAAGGCCACCACGCCTTCATTCACATATTCGATGTAAAGATTTTCAGCGGTCTCAACACTATAGGCATAGTCCTGTGAAAGCAGTTCAACCGGATGGCCTTCGATACCGCCATTGGCATTCAGCCAGTCGATATAGGCCACCAGTCCGGGAGCATAGAATTGGCCCACGTCTGAGGTTGGGCCAGTCAGGTCAAAAATTGCGCCAATCTTAATCGGCTCACCTTCCTGGGCGACGATAGCAGAATTAAGCCCTGATGCACCAAAGAGCATAACGATGGCAATTGCCAGTATCATCAAACGTTTCACATTACGCATGGGGTAAATATCTCCTTAAATATGGGTTACGATTAAAAAACGGGTATTGGGTGATGGCGATATATGGACTGGTGTGAGATTTTGGTTTTGACAGACAGCATGTATGCAATTTCACTTTTTAATATGGTTTATGATTTGATGATGCGGGACGCGGTATACCCGATCCCCGGTTGACCCATAACCCATATTATTTTGTTAAATTACGTCATCCCATCCGCCAGCTAAACCAGTCGATCAGTCAAAACGTTACCACCACCGTATGCTGAAAAATCGGCTCAATAAACCACCTCCTAGTAGCTGAAAGGCCATAACCGGAAATATGACTTCACATCGCGCCATACTTTAACGATGCCTTCCGGTTCGATAATGAGAGTCAGGATAATAGCCAGTCCAAAAGCCGCTTCACGGATATACGGTAGAATAAGATCAAACTCGGCAGCATCCAGCCAGCCCTGCTCCGTCATTATTGTACCAATTTCGCGCAGGATTTCCGGCAAAATTTTGATAAAGGCTGCCCCATAGATGGAACCCGCCACTGAGCCAAGCCCGCCGATGATAATCATGGCGAGATATTCAATGGACACTTCAATCGTGAAGCGTTCAAAACTGATAATGGTACTATGCACTGCTATCAAGCCCCCTGCCAGCCCGACGATGAAGGACGATGTAGCAAACGACAGCAGCTTGAACCGGAATACATCCACGCCCATCACTTCGGCGGCAATATCCTGATCGCGAATGGCGATGAAGGCCCGCCCGATATGAGTGCGGAAAAGGTTGGTTGCCAGCATAGTGACTACAATCAAGACAATCATGGCGACAACATAGAAGGTAATCTCGCTGGTATTCAGCCGGTTGCCTAGAACGACATTGGTGTTCGGGATTGCCAGTTCACGGGCCAGACCGTCAGTTTTGCCGTCGATGGGGTCCCATGCCCGCACAATCCAGCCCACAATTTGCTGGGCAGCCAGCGTCGCGACCGCCAGATACAACCCTTTCAACCGCAGCGACGGGATGCCAAATACGATGCCGAACAGGGCAGTGATGACTGCTGCCACGAGGATTGCTAGCCACCAGGGCAAACCCTGATGCATCAACAAACCTGTTGAATAGGCCCCGACCGCTAGAAATGCGCCCTGCCCCAGACTGATTTGCCCGGTATAGCCCACCAGAATATTCAGGCCGATAGCGCCAATGGCGGCAATGATCACCGTGTTGGCGATGCGCAGTTCACGATTGCCCACCAGCAGTGGAAAAACGATGATCAGGATGAACACCAGCACAATCCGGTAACGCTGCCATGATGTCGGGCGTAACTGTTGGTCAGAGGAATAGGTCTGGTGGAATACACCATTTTGAGAAACGGTCATCGCTACACCCGCTCAATAATTTCTTGCCCGAACAAACCGTAGGGGCGTACCATCAAAATAACAATTAACACAATGTACGGCACAACCTCTTTGGTGGAGGCTGCCGGGATGACAAAATCAAAGCCCTTAATCCAACCGTCGATGTAGCCCACCGCATACTGCTCCAGCAGGCCAATCATCAACCCGCCGATAATCGCTCCCGCAATTGAATCCAGCCCGCCTAGAATAATGACGGGGAAGGCGCGTAAGCCTTTACCTGGAATGTCGATGCTGGCTCCGGTGCCGATGTCTCCAATCAAAATGCCCGCTATCCCGGCCAGCAGTGCCGCAATGCCCCATGCAATGGCGAAAATACGCTTGACACTGATGCCCATACTCAGGGCAGCCTGCTGGTCATCGGCGGTGGCCCGCATGGCGATACCCTGCTTGCTGTAGCGAAATAACAGCATCAACGCCACAATGAGTATGGCCCCGATGATGATGAGGTAGATATTTTGATACTTCAGCGACATGGCAATCTGGAATGTGCCTTCTTTGAATGCCTGATAATTGCCCGACTCAAGCTCTTTATACAGCCCCGAATCCGACGGCAAAAAATCTTTAATAAGCGGCAGAAAGCCTGCATTTAGATCTTCACGCGCCAGCCAGTTTTGCGGCTGGTTTTTCCAGCGCAGCCCGACAATGGCGTCAATAACATTGCTCAGACCAATCGTTACCATGATGACCGAAATCACCGGCTCACCAATTAATGGACGCAGAATGAAGCGTTCAATCACCGCCCCGACCAGCACCAATGCCAGTGCCGCAAAGAAAATCCCCCAGCCTAGCGGCAGTCGATCATCCAGCATTAAGTCCGCGAAGACAAACGCGCCCAGCATCATCATCTGCCCGTGCGCAAAGTTGATGACATCGGTGGCTTTGTAAATCAGCACCAGTCCCAGCGCAATCAGGGCCAGCACCATGCCCTCGCGGATGCCATCGTAGGTGAACTGGTAGAATGTTTGTGGGTTATTGCGGGCCAGTGGATAGAACCAGTCGAGGATAACAACCATTACGCCCAGCATCGTCACTGCCACGATGTATTCACGAATGGAGCGTGACCTGACGTATTCGGTCACTGATTCGCCCAATTCGGTAAAATAGCGGCGGCGGAACATGCCACGCGACACAATCACGTGAGCCGCCCATGCCAGAAATGTCACCAGCAGAATCAGAATGCCGAGCGATTTCGCCTCGCTGTCGTTGTGGAAGCTGTTCAAGATGTCAAGCAGGTCATTTTTGATGAGGACCTGCGGGCCACGTCCGGGCAGGGCCTCGTAGCCCTGAAAATCAATGAGGCTCAGCGTTTCCCAGAAGTGCGGGAACAGATAGATGAACAGCCCGGCAACAAAGGAACTGAAGAGTAAGGTTTGTATATTAAAGCGGCGGAGGAAAAAAAGTCCACCAACCCCCAGCAGAATCACCGCCAGCACCGGATAGCCATACAACACCTTATCCACCACCCGCGCCCCGTCTTCGCCTGCTGTTGCCCGGTCAAGATTAAGTGTCGGCACGACCTCATGATCCCCGGAGGCGAGATCGAGGGCGGTCATCCGCACCACGCCATCGTCTGGAATCTCTCCCTGAAAGAGCGGCATGACGAGTCCAACATTCTCGGTTACGCGGGTATTGTCGCTGTTGAACGCGCCTAGATTCAGCACATACCAGGTGGTGTTGAAAAAGGCGTATAACATCGCCGCTGCCAGCAGCACCAATAAGCCGCCAATCAAAAGGCGGTAGGTATCGCTGAGGACAAACTCCTCAACACCGTTCCTTTTTTGCTCAAACATTTAAGAATGCTCCAATACGAAAAATGTTTTATGTGAAATAGTTCCAGCGGACGGGATATATCCCGTCCCTACGATGCCCGATATTGACCGTCCACCCGCGACCCCATCCGTAGGGACGCCATATATGGCGTCCGTTATTTATTCATAGGGGATTAATCCCCATCAGCCAGCGATTCGGGGTACTTTCGCTGAGGGGACGCCCCGTTGGGCGTCCCTACCTACACCACGCTGTTCGTAGGGACGTGCAACGGCACGTCCTGTATTCATAATGCGAACACCATCAAAACATAACCGCTCACGCCAGTACCCTGTTCCGCTCTGCCACCACCTCCTGCTCATCACCCATCGTGTTAATCGGCAGCGTGACCTGAATGGTAGCCTGCCGCCCGTCCTGATAAGTAATGACGGATTCAATATCAATACTCGACTTGTCGCTGTACAGACCATCAATAATTTCGCGATAGTTATCGGCGATGAAATTGCGGCGTACTTTGCGGGTACGGGTCAATTCCGCGTCGTCGGCATCAAGCTCTTTATGCAACAGCAGAAAGCGATGTATGCGGGCTGCCGGGGGCAGGTCGGCATTGGTCCGCGCCACATCTTCACGAATCAGGTCATACACTTCGCGTTTGGCGGCGAGATTGGTGTAATTGGTGTAAGCAAGTTGATGGTCTTCGGCCCATTTGCCGACATTGCCAAAGTCGATGTTGATGAAGGATGCCACAAACGGCAACTCTTCGCCACCAAACACCACCGCCTCTATAATATAGGGACTGAATTTCAACTTGTTTTCGATGAACAGCGGCGAGAATTTGGTGCCATCGTGCAGGGTCATCACGTCTTTGGCGCGGTCAATCACGATCAGGTGACCGTCCTCATCAAAATAACCTGCATCACCCGTGCGGACCCAGCCCTCTTCGGTGATCGTGCCCTGTGTCGCTTCCTCATTTGCATGGTAGCCGGGGAAGCACATACGGCCCCGTGCCAGAATTTCACCGGAATCGTCAATTTTGATTTCTGCACCCGGCATCGGCAGGCCGACCGTCTGGAATTTGATGTCGCCGTCGGAATGCACCACACAGATTCCGGTGGTTTCGGTCTGCCCGTAGCCCTGTTTTAGATTCACGCCCAGCGCGTGGAAAAAGCGGAAGACATCTGGCCCCAGAGCTGCCCCGCCTGTATAGGCCCACTTCACATAGCGCAGGCCAAGCTGATCAAGGATATTGGTGTAGCAGAAAAATTTAGCGATTTGCTCCAGAATGCGTTCTTGCAGGGTGATTTCTTCTTTATTGAAGCGTTTATTGGCGAGATAATAACCATACCGGATGGCACGATTATAGACCCAGCGTTTGAGCCGGTCAGCATCCGAAATCTTGACCTGTACTGTGCTCAACAGACTTTCCCAGATACGCGGCGGGGCGAAGATAATGCGAGGACCAATTTCGCGCATGTCCTCCTGCACAGTTTCGGTCTCTTCGGGGAAACTGACGGCGAAACCAGCCGCCATTCCACACGCTACCGAGATCATCTGCTCACCAATCCAGGCCAGCGGCAAAAAGCTGACGAACTGGTCTTTTTCGCTGAAAGCATCGACTCCCATCAAGCCCTGACCCATCGCCACCAGATTATCATGCGTAATCATGGCGACTTTGGGTTTGCTTGTGGTGCCGGATGTCGTGCCGAGAATGGCGACATCGCTGCCCTTGCCTTCGTTGACCTGCGCCTGATAAAACCCCGGATTCTCGTCGTGAAACTGTGCGCCCATCGCTTCAACTTCCGGGAAGGCCATCAAATAGTCTTCGTCGTAGTGGCGCAGGCCCTTCGGGTCATAATAAAATACTTTTTCAATACCCTGAATTTGGTCCCACAGTTCGACAATCTTGTCAATTTGCTCCTGATCTTCAACCACCAGAAATTTAAGGACGGCCTGTGAAATCAGATAATGAACCTCTTCCGGTGTGGAGTCCTGATAAATACCCATCGACGCCCCACCGAGCGACTGTGCAGCCAGTTCGGTAATGACCCATTCCGGGCGATTGTCGCCAACAATGCCGACAAAATCGCCGCGTCCAAAGCCAAGTTGGTGTAAACCGAGCGCGAAATTGCGCACCCGTTCGAGATATTCATTCCACGTATAGGACTGCCAGATGCCAAAACGTTTCTCGCGCAGTGCCACCAGATTTCCGAAGCGTTCGGCGTTTTCGCGCAGCATTTTGGGCATGGTGTCAATCGTCATGCGGGTTCCTCCTCACCCAGATAGGCTTGAATGACCTCTGGATTCTGCCGGACCTCGTCGGGCGTTCCCTCCGCAATCTTGAGACCGAAATCAAGCACAACCACCCGGTCCGAAATATCCATCACAACGCTCATATCGTGCTCAATCAGGATAACGGTGATTCCCCATTCTTCGTTGATGTCGAGGATAAATCGTGCCATGTCTTCTTTCTCTTCAATGTTCATGCCAGCCATCGGCTCATCAAGCAGGATGAGTCCCGGATTCATGGCAAGCGCCCGGCCAAGCTCCACCCTTTTCTGCAAGCCGTAAGCCAGCGCACCCACCTGCTTCTTACGGATGGCCTGAATTTCCAGCAGGTCGATGACGTGCTCGACAAACTGGCGGTGGCGGATTTCTTCCTGTTCGGCGCGTCCCCAATATAAAACCGACTGCAAGATGTTTTTGCGCATATGGACATGTCGCCCCAGCATCAAGTTATCCAGAACAGTCATGTGACTGAAGAGTTCGATGTTCTGAAAGGTGCGGGCGATGCCGATCTTGGGAAGATGGTGGGGCGGGGTCGTGACGAGGTTGTGCCTGCCATACATAATCCGGCCACGTTGGGGGCGATAGAGGCCGCAAATACAGTTCAACATGCTGGTTTTGCCCGCGCCGTTGGGGCCAATGATGGCGAGAATCTCACCGGGATAACATGAATAGCTGACATCACTGATGGCACGAACACCCCCGAAGCTCAAGCTGACATTTTCAACGTCGAGTTGAAGTCGCTCCGGCGGATCGTCCAGATAAGGGCGGTCAAACCGTGACATTGATACCGTATGCATGGGGGTATACCTCTACTTTTTCCAATACAAATATTTTTACCTTAAAGCGCGATATGTGAATTGTATTGTCGCGAGTTGCTTTACCCCTCCCTAGCCCTCCCCATGCATGGGGAGGGGACTTGTCTCC
>JAKEEQ010000438.1 GCA_022616515.1 Chloroflexota bacterium
CTATCGGCAGGCTACAGTTTGACGGTTTATAATCGCACGCGCAGCAAGACAACCCTGCTGGCCGACGCCGGGGCACGAGTTGCAGCCACACCTGCCGAGGCCGTTGAAGACGCGGACATCATCGTCACCATTGTTGCCAATGACGAAGCCTCAAAAGCCGTCTGGCTGGGCGATGACGGGATTCTGGTCGGGGCAAAGTCCGGTGCGGTCGCCATCGAGAGCAGCACCCTGTCGCTAGAGTGGGTGCGTGAACTGGCGAGAATCGTCCATGACCATGACCTGTTGTTTCTGGACAGCCCGGTCGGTGGCAGCAAAGATGCGGCGCGTGGCAGAAATCTGGTATTGTTTGTGGGTGGTGATGCTGAGGTCGTTGAGAAAGCTCGGCCCGTCCTTGACTCTTTCAGCGCCAATCTCCTGCACATGGGTCCGCCTGGCAGTGGAACCGCCGCTAAGCTCACGGTGAATCACATGGTGGGCCTTCAAATGCTGATGTTGGCCGAGGGGTTGGTTTTTGCGGAGAATCTGGGCATTGATCGTGGACTGTACTTGAACATGGTCAGCAATGGTGCGCTGGGCAGTCCGTTTATCAAATTGAAAGCCGGGTTATTGGCGGATGACAGCTATCGGGAGCCGCACTTCATGCTCAAGTGGATGCGCAAGGACCTGTCCAATATTTTGCGGGCGGCGGATGAGGTGACAACGCCTATGCCACTCGCCAGCGCTGCCCATGAAATCTATCAGATGGCGCAGGCCAATGGTCTAGGCGATCAGGATTTTGCCGCCGTCGTGGAGCAGTTAAGGGGCGGGTGAAACATCACAATACAAGGACAAAACAGGTGACGGAATACTACGAAAAACCGGGTGATGATGCCCAACGGGGCGTCCTGTGCGACCCAATCGTTTGCAGAAACGATGCCCGCAGGACGGAGGCGATATGACCATATTTGAAGCATTCTTTCGGCCACAGGGAGTTGCCATTGTCGGCGCATCCCGTGACCCATTCAAACTCGGCTACGGCGTTGTTCGCAATCTCGTCAATCACCATTACGACGGCGGCATTTACCCCATCAACCCCCGCGCCGATGAAATTCTCGGCCACAAATGCTACAACACCGTGTTTGATGTCCCCGACCCGGTGGACCTCGCCGTGCTGGTTGTGCCCGCTCCCGCTGTTGAAGAAGAACTGCTGCGCTGCGTCGAACGTGGCATCTCGCATGTGACCGTTGTCAGCGGCGGTTTCCGCGAAGTTGGACCGGAAGGCGTCGTCCGTGAAGAACGCCTCAAGCAAATTTGCGCCGAACACGACATCGCCCTGCTTGGCCCCAACTGCATCGGCACTATCGACACCCATACACCCTTCAATTCAACCTTCGTAGCGGGACACCCCCGCCCCGGCGACATCGGCTTCATCTCTCAGTCCGGTGCGGTGACGGCAGCCGTCATTGATTGGGCACGTGGTTCGGGTGTCGGATTCAGTCGTATGGTCAGCCTCGGTAACCAATCCGGTGTAAACGATGTCGATATGCTCAATACCCTCGCCAACGACCACAACACCCATGTCATCACCACCTACATTGAAGGCGTCTCCGATGGGCAGGCTTTTCTGCATTCCGCCTCACGCATCTCCAAACAGCGCCCCATTATCGCCCTCAAGGTCGGGCGCAGTTCGGCAGGCGCAAAAGCCGTTACCAGCCATACTGGCGCACTTGCCGGAACCGAAGCCGCCTACAACGCTGCCTTTCGCCGGGCAGGTGTTTTGCGGGCCAGCCGCCTTGAGGAAATGCTCGATTGGGCGCTGGCTATCGCGTGGCAGCCCCTGCCGCGCGGCAATTGCGTAGGGGTGCTGACCAATGCGGGCGGGGCAGGTGTGATGGCGGTTGATGCACTCGAAGCCGCCGGAATGGAATTAGCTCCGCTCACCGATGCCACCAAGAATTATCTCTCCCAACGCCTGCCCCCGATGGCAAGCATCCAGAATCCGATTGATATTCTGGCAGGGTCTGGCCCGGCTTCATACGCGTTGTGCCTTGATGGATTGCTGTCCGATGAAACGGTTGATGCGGTGGTGGTCATCACCGCACCGCAGGATTGGTTCGCGCCCGTCAGTCTGGCGGAAGTTATCGGCGAAGTCAGCAGCAGCCCGCTCGGACGCAAAAAGCCCGTGCTGGCGGTCATCATGGGTCTGGCCTCCACCAGCGACGCCACGCAGGTGCTGCATCGCCGCCGCGTCCCTAATTTCGCCTTCCCGGAGCGCATCGGCAGCACCCTTGCCGCCATGTGGCAGCGCAAGCAGTGGCTCGATTCGAACTCGGATACCACCGACATTGGCATTTTGCCGCCTCCCGATGATCTAAAATTTTCACCGGGATGGCTGCCACAGGAGGGGGTTGATGCTCTGCTGGCTGCCTACCAGATTCCCTGTCCACCTTCCGCTGTCCTCGATACCCCTGATGAGGCTGCAAATTTCGCTGACTCACTTGGCTATCCAGTCGTGCTTAAATTGCTTGCCGGAGATGTCACGCACAAAACTGACATTGGCGGAGTGCGCCTCAATTTGTTGGACTGGAATGCCGTATATCAAGTCGCTGAAGGATTACTCAACACACCATTTACCGGCGCTAAACACTTGCTGGTCCAGAAAATGATTACGGGTGGGGTGGAAGCCATTGTTGGCATGGTACGTGACTCGCAATTTGGCCCTCTGATGATGGTCGGCAGCGGCGGGACGCAGGTTGAACTCATCAAGGACGCGGCCTTTGAACTGGCCCCTGTTACCAGAAAACTTGCCGGTGAGATGATTGACCGCACGACGCTATCCCTATTGTTGCAAGGTTATCGCGGCAGGCCCGCCGCCGACCGTGAGTCACTCGTGAAAATTATCGAGCGGCTGTCACACATTGCCGTCAATCACCCGGAAATTGCCGAAATCGAAATCAATCCGCTGATTGTTCGTGATGACGGTGCTTATGCGGTTGATATGCGGGTGCGCGTAGAAAAATAACAACGGATGATCAATATGGCTGTCAAACCATTTTAGTATGGGTTTACTCGTTTCCAATTCTCAACAACTCCACTCAGCGCTTTTGGATCAGTGATGTACGTCTCAAAATATCCGCAGTCTGTGCAGATATAATCATCATGATCGCATCTTCGACCATTGATCGTAATCACTGCCGGTTCATTCTGCTGAACATAAACATTTGTTGAAGAGCATTTTGGACATTGTCCGCTTTCCATAGGGCCTCCGATGACAATTGCATGCAAGGAATCAAGTATACTCAAAGGGCATTCTTCAACAATGTAGGATATGGGCATCGTATCCATAGCTGACAACCTCACTCACCCTGAATTTCGTAAAAAATTTCTTAGAATTTAACGCTACCCGAACTGGAAGTTTGTCCTCAGCAGCATCCTCAATTTTACAACTGCTGCCACCCGATTTCCGGTTCCCGAACGACATAATTGTAGTGCAGGAGTATGCGGTCAGCTTGCGCGAAAAAATGATAAGGTCTATAGTGAAATTGAATGTGACGGTGGGACGCCACAACAACCAAATAACGCAATTAGCGAACGATTGTATTATGAGCGACTTGAACTATGACCTCGCTTATCTACAGGCTCACCTGCTCCGGCTGGATATGCCGCTGCGCCTTGCTGTGCGCCGCGCCCGTCAAGCAGGCTTCGACCCGAACAACGATTTTCAGGGCCTGTATATCAGCGAAACTGAGTTAGATAGATACCTCGCGCTGGCTCCGGGAGCCGGATTATGGGACACCCAGCTACCGCTGCCCGAATTCGATGACGCCTACCGCACCCGCTACGGGGAAATCATCAGCTACATTCAGTCGGTTGAGGCCGACGCCGAACGCGATGGTCACCGTTTGCGCCTGCGTCACATTGCCCGCCAGCTTGACCTGACCGCCGACGATGTGGACATTTTGCTGCTGTGTGTGGCCGCCGCCATCGACCGCCGCTACGAGCGTTTATTCGGTTACTTGCAGGATGACATCACCCGGCGCGACCCTTCCGTTTATCTGGTCATAAATTTGTTGGGCCAAACCATCGAACAGCGCCAGCGCATTCAGGGCCGCCTGATTGCCGATGCGCCGCTGCAACAGTATGCCCTCATCCAGCCGTTCACTGAGGGCACGATTCAAGACGTTCCATTCATCCGCCAGATGCTGCGGGCGGACAGCCGTGTCGTCAGCTATTTGCAGGGCATTGATACCATCCCGACCGGATGGCAGTCGTTTGTGCGCTGCTACGATTCCGAAATGACCCTCGATGACCTGATTCTGGATGATACCCTGCGTAACAGTTTGCGCCACCAGAGTCGGGACCCCTACGCCTTCTTCTACTTTTCGGGCGGATATGGGAGTGGCAAACGCTCCATCGCCCGTGCCGTCGCCTACGAAAATGGCTATCCACTGGTCGAGGTGGATTTGCAGGCCCTCAAGCAAGCACAACTCCCGCGTGACATCACCATTCAAGATTTGTTGACCGTAGCAACCCGCGAAGCCGTGCTGCGTCAGGCAGTGTTACTCGTGACAAATTGGGAAGCGTTGTTGGATGACGATAAACGCCCGCCTATCCGTCTCTGGGAAAGTATTCTGAGCCATCCCTACCCGGTTGTTTTAAGCGGTCACCAGCCGTGGGAGGCATTTGGCACACATCGCCAGCGCCCCATGCTGCGCTTGACTCTGGATGTGCCCGACTATCAAGCCCGCCGCCAGCACTGGGAATTTTATTTGCAGGACACCAGCATCAATCCGGCGGAACTGGCCTATAAGTTTAAGCTAACCGGCGGTCAAATCCGCGATGCCATCAATACAGCCTACGATCTGGCGGCATGGCGTGGTGAGTTGACTCCGACACTGGATGATCTCTATGCCGGAAGCCGGGCACAGAGCAATCGTAATCTCTCAGAACTTGCGATAAAGATTACGCCGCGTTATACATGGGAGAAAATTATCCTGCCACCCGATCCGATGCAGCAGCTACGTGAAATTGCGGACCGGCTCAAACACGCCATTCAGGTCTATGAAGAATGGGGCTTTGAAGGGGGAATTGCGCGTGGGCTGACGGTGCTGTTCGCCGGACAGAGCGGCACTGGCAAAACAATGGCAGCGGAGGTACTCGCCAATGACCTGGGACTTGAAATCTTTAAAATTGACCTGTCGTCGGTGGTTAGCAAGTATATTGGTGAGACGGAAAAGAACCTTGCTACCATCTTCGATGAAGCGACCCAGAGTAACGCTATTCTATTCTTCGATGAAGCGGATGCGTTGTTTGGAAAAAGAACGGAAGTAAACGACAGCCACGACCGCTATGCCAACATCGAAGTTGGCTATCTGCTGCAACGCCTCGAAACCTATGACGGCATCGGTATCCTTGCCACCAATCTGCGCCAGAACATCGATGAAGCCTTCACCCGGCGCATGGATTTTCTCGTTGATTTCCCATTTCCTGAACCTGAATTTCGCGAGCGCATCTGGCGGGTTAGCTTTCCGCACAATGCTCCACTGAGTAACGACGTCAATTTTACGATTCTGGCAGATCGTTACCGGCTGTCCGGCGGCAACATTAAAAACTCGGCGCTGGCGGCAGCCTTTTTTGCCGCATCCGAGGAATCGGCTATTGCCATGCGGCATGTGCTGATGGGCGTCCGGCGTGAATACCAGAAGATGGGCAAATTGTTAGAGGATGATTTAGCTCTGGATTACAGGTGATTTGTGCAATGAATATAAATCCGCTATGCTGTAAGAACAACGTAAGAATCTTTTCATCCCGGAATTACAGTTTAGCGCCGTAAGCTATTCCAGCAAATAAGTTTAAACAGGGAGTATCCTTCATGAGCGAACGTGACCGTATCAGGCTCGAAGTCGAAGAACGTGCCCAAAAGCAGGAACATGACAACCAGCAAGACGGTGCTGAACACGCACCACCTGCCGAACATCACCTCCTGCAAATGCAGCACACGCAGGGTAATCAGGCCGTCCAACGTTTGATGTCCACTGTACAACGAGTGCCTTATGAGGACGGCGGTGAACTCGACGACGATTTGAGCAGCCAGATTAACAGTGCTCGCGGCTCTGGCAGCGCACTGGATACCACCGTTGCCGACTCGATGAGCCAGCACATGGACTACGATTTTAGCGGCGTCAATGTCCATACCGATTCCAGTGCTGACCGCTTGAGCCGCTCCATCGGGGCCAAAGCCTTTACCACTGGCAGTGACATCTTCTTCAAATCCGGCGAATACAGCCCCGGCAGCAGCACGGGACAGAACCTGCTCGCCCACGAACTAACCCATGTCGTGCAGCAGGGCGGTCAGGCCCCCTCTGGCGGACAATTGACGGTTGGCCCGGCCCATGACTCTTATGAATCTGAGGCCGATTCGATGGCTTCCAGTCTCGCTACGGGCGGCGACTTGCAGCGCCAGGAGGAAGAAGAGGAACTCATGATGAAGCGCGACGATGTCCAGCGCGAGGAGGAGGAAGAAGAATTGATGATGAAGCGCGATGACCTCCAGCGACAAGCCGAGGAAGAGGAAGATGAATTGCTGCAAATGCAGCGCGACGACATTCAGCGTCAGGAAGAACTCGAAGACGAAGAGATGCTGTAGGGCTAATCAATGATCCACGACCTGGATGAGACGCTGAAAGACATATTGCAAAAACGCGGTGGCCTGAACGGGGGCGACATTGATGTTGCCTTCGACCAACCGACAGGTGAATGGGCGGCGAGTCTCAATCGCCCGACGATCAACTTCTACCTGTACGACATTCGGGAAAATACCGAACTGCGTGCCCGCCAGCCGCAGGTTGAGCGCCGCCTAGATGGAACGGCTCAGACGATCTTTCCGCCCAAGCGCATTGATTTGAGTTATCTCATCACCGTCTGGGCACGTAATCCAGAAGACGAACACCAGCTTTTATGGCGCGTATTGGGCACGCTCGCCAAACTTAAGTATATCGAGCCGGAAGACGGCAAAGGGTCGGTCCAGCGCCAACCCGCCCGCATGCCAACCCAGGTTGCTCTCCCCTCCGAAGCATTACGCAATATGCCAGACCTGTGGGGCGTGATGGAAAACCAGCTCAAGCCCAGCATCAATTTTCAGGTCACCGTCGCCCTCGATCTTGAAGAGGTGTTCGACGCGCCGATGGTGTTTACCTCCAAATTCCGCATCGGGCAGGCCGATGGTAACCGAGATGAACTGATTGCCCTCTCTCATGAGATATTCCACATCGGTGGTCATGTTCACAAAGGGGATGAGGTCATCCCCGACGCGCAGGTCACCTTGCTGGACAGTGGAGACAGCGTGACGACAGATGGTGACGGGCGCTATGTCTTTGCCTATCTGCATGAAGGCAAGTACCGGATTGAAGTTCAAGTGGCAGGTCAGAAAGCCAAGACGTTTGACATTAACGTCCCTGCCGACAACTACGACTTATCACTCTAATACAGAATTTTCCGAAGGAGGTGGGAGAAATCGCTTAATCCCAATTTCTCAGAATTGTTATTTAAAAAGGCATCAATGAAGGAGACACAACATGCCAGAGTATCTTTCCCCCGGCGTATATGTCGAGGAAGTCGACGCCGGTACCAAACCGATTGAGTCGGTTGGTACAGCGGTAGCTGCATTTGTAGGATACACCGCCCAGGCGCGTGATCCCCGCAATGGTTCTTCACTGCTGGGCAAACCAACCCTCGTGACGAACTGGTCGCAATTTACCCAATCGTTTGGCGGTTTCGCCAAGGGAGCCTATACACCAGAGGCTGTCTACGGCTATTTCCTGAATGGCGGAAGCCGCGCATATGTCGTATCCGTCAAAACCGTCGGCGGCGCTGTCAGTGGCGGTGCTGCACCGATGGGCTTGCTGACCAGTGGTGACAAGAAAGATGTCATCCGTGTTAAGTTGCAAGAGGGCGGCTCCAGCGCGAAAGAAGTCAAAATTACCTCTACACCCAACGAAGTAACAGAAGGTGCAGCACCGACCTTCAATCTGGTCATTCAGGCAGGCCGCACCAAGGAAACCTACGACAACGTGAATCTCGTGCGTGGTGACAAGCAGTTTGCTGAAACCGCCGTGAACACGAAGTCCAAGCTGGTCGAGATTCAGGTTGTCACCGAAGATCAGTCACTCGTTCCGGCTGGTGATGTCAGCATCGGCGCTGAAGCTGGTACCTCCAGCAAGAAAGTTGGTCTGGAAGATTATCAGGGTGCCGCCGCTGACCGCACCGGTCTGGGTGGTCTGGCCGCACTGCCGGAAGTAACTATGCTGGTTGCCCCGGACCTGATGAGTGCTTATGAAGCAGGCGAACTGGATGATAAGGGTATACAGGGGGTTCAAACAGCCCTGATTGACTTCAGCGAACAGACTCGCTACGTCTTCACCATTCTGGACTGCCCGCCGGGCCTCAGCCCGCAGGAAGTCAATGACTGGCGCATGAAAGTGAATTACGATACCACCCGTGCCGCGCTGTACTATCCCTGGATTGAAGTCAATGATCCGGTGGCGGGTGGTGGTCGCACCCATTTTGTTCCGCCCAGCGGCTATATGGCTGGCGTCTATGCCCGCACTGACGCTGAACGCGGTGTCCATAAAGCCCCGGCCAATGAAGTGGTGCGCGGTGTGCTTGGCCTTGAAATTAATGTGACCAAGGGTGAACAGGACATCCTGAACCCGAACGGTGTCAACTGCATCCGCAGTTTCCCCGGTCGCGGAATCCGTGTGTGGGGTGCTCGTACCCTCAGCAGTGATGCTTCATGGCGCTATGTCCCGGTTCGCCGATTGTTTAATATGGTGGAAGCCAGCATCGAGCGCGGTACCCAGTGGGCCGTCTTTGAACCCAATGATTATGATCTATGGGCACGCCTGCGCCGCGACCTGTCGGCTTACCTCAAGACGGTCTGGACTTCAGGAGCCTTGTTTGGTCGCACCGCTGGTGAAGCTTTCTATGTCAAGGTTGACGAAGAGAACAATCCAGCCGAACTGCGTGATCTGGGTCAATTGGTTGTAGAAGTAGGCATTCGTCCGGTCAAACCGGCAGAATTCCTGATTATCCGCATCAGTCAGTGGGCACCCGAAGACGGTGGTGCTGAGTAACATTCAAGGTAAAAAGTAAGGAGAGATAAATCATGCCAGAAGTAGCCGTCAGCAATAGTGAAGACCCGCTTGTCAGTTTTAATTTTACCATTGAAGTACAGGGTGAGCTTACCGGCGCGTTCATGGAAGTGTCCGGTCTGGGGTCTGAACACGAAGTGGTTGAGCATAAGATTATGGAAAACGGTCAGGAAATCGTCAAGAAGATTCCGGGTCGTATGAAATGGGAAAATATTACCCTGAAGCGCGGTATTACGTCTAACATGGACGTCTGGAATTGGCGCAAGCAGGTTGAACAGGGTAATTATGTGACCGCCCGTCGTAATGGTTCTATCGTGATGTACGACTCGGCGTTTACCGAAATTGCCCGCTGGAACTTCAACAATGGCTGGCCCGTCAAGGTGTCTGGCCCTCAACCTAAAACCGACAGCAACGAAATTGGTGTCGAAGAAATGGTCATCGCGCACGAAGGTATTGAGCGCGTTAGTTAGCAATGTGGGAAGGGGCCTGGCCCCTTTCCTGATCCTGATTTTTGAGTGATGATGCGCCTGTTTTGAGGAAATGATGTTGCAAACCGAATTTGACTTCACGCTGCCGCGTGGCTTTGTAGATGAATATGGCAATGTCCACAAAGAGGGGACCATGCGCCTTGCCACAGCGATGGACGAGATTGAGCCGCTGCGTGACCCCCGTGTACGCAATAATGAAGCCTATCTGACGATTGTGCTGCTGTCACGGGTCATCACCCGGCTGGGCAATTTGCGCGAAGTGACGCCCGCGATGGCGGAGAAATTCTTTGCGGCGGACCTGGCATACTTGCAGGATTTTTATCAGGAAATCAACGGTAACGGTGTCACCGAAGTGCCGGTGAAGTGTCCCAACTGCGGGTATGAACACAGCGTGGAGGTTACCCTTTCGGGGGGATTATAGGCTACCCTCTGGATCGCCTGCATGAGGAAGTAGCCTTCTTGGCGATGCATTTGCATTGGTCGCGGGCGGAAATCTTAGCTCTGGATCACCGGGAGCGTACCCGGTGGGTGTACTATGTCAATCGAATGAATAATAGGACATTACAATGAGCATTGGACAGACAGGCAAACGGGCACAACAGATGGGACAACAGCGCCTACAGCGCCACCAGATCAAAGCTGGTGTGGGCGACCAGTCTCCACTGCACCTGCCGAAGCGGCAAGCCACAACGCCAGCCGAACCTGTGGTGGCCCGGCGGCCAGACCCGCAGCCTGTTATCCAGCGTGTAGAAGATGACACTCTGGCGACGACCAATACAAGCGCACCGCAACAGGCAACGACCTCCGCCCCGCAAGATGGCGGCGAAACCAGCGCACAGCAACTTGCTGAAAAAGTCTATGAGTTAATGAAGAAAGACCTTCGCCTTGAACGCGAACGGTTTGGAAGGTTGAGACGGTAATCATGCCAGAAGTACTTGTCCATAGCGCACACAGCTTTGTGATTGAAATCGGCGGCAAACGCATGGCAGCCTTTACCGAATGTACGCTGCCCACACTCGAAATTGAGACTGAGGAAATCAAAGAGGGTGGGCAAAATACCTATGTCCACCTGCTGCCCGGTCCCCGCAAGAGTGGTCGCGTGACCCTCAAACGCGGGTTTACGGTCGAGAAAGATCTGATGAAATGGTACACGGATGTTTTGCAGGGGAAAGTTAAAAATTCCACCAAGAGCATCTCCATCATCCTCTTTGACTCCAAAGGAAATCAATTGGGCCGCTGGGACTTCACGAAAGCCTATCCGATTAAATGGACCGGGCCGACCCTGAAAGCCGACGCAGGCGCGGTTGCCATTGAACAGCTCGAACTCGTCGTCCACGACTGGGTTGTGTCGTAGGAGGTGCATGTTGATTATTAAGCCACGGATGCCGCGTGTACTGGGCACCAGACGTCGAGTTGGACAGTTCGGAGCACGCAGTTTACAGCGCAGCATGATCCATGTACGGCGTATGTTGATTTCACGCTTGCCAGAGCGACTATCTGAGGACTTGCAGCAGGCCGCCGAACAACCGTTGGGCTGGGATGAACTACCGGCGCTAACCGAACCGAGTCAGGGACCTATTGTTGAAGCACCTCGCCGCACCCGCAGCCAGCCATCGCAGCCTGTCCAGCGCTCCGCTGCATCATCACGCGAGTCGAGTAATACCATGCCACATGACCTGCAAGCTATTTTTGAAGGGCATAAGCGAATGGGTCGTGTGCAGTCTAGCTCTGACTTGAAGAGTCAGGCTGAAGTCTTCAACAAATCTGGCGGTGCGATTCTGCCGGAACCTGAAGAACCAGCACAATCTGCCCAGCGGGCGGCTGAAGAGAAGTCCATCCCTGCCAGCGAACCGAGGCGACGGCAGGTCCGGTCAAAGGTGGAATATGTAAACCGCCCAGACCCGGACATGGTAAGGCGTTCGCGCGAAGCCTCCGATGTTCAGCGTGAAGTTGAAGATATATCTGTTGACGAAGCAGCACTTGATGAAGAGTATGATTTTGTCAACACATTCCCGCCGGATGAAGAACAGCACGATTTTGATGCCCCAACCGACTTCTATTCCGAGGGTTATGATGATCACGCTACCGGCAGTTATAGTGACGTGCAGCGGGCGATTGGCCGCGCCGAGGCACCCGTGCAACGTGACGAAGATACACCATCCGACGCCTATGCCGAAACCTACATCGAGCATGATGCGGACAGCTATGATGAAGCGCCGCGCGATCTTGATGACCCGTCAGCTACCCGGCAGTCCATCCAGCGAGCGGTTGACCGCGCCGAAGCACCTCTGCGCCGTGATGTGGATATGCCAGCCGACGCCTATTCCGAGACATACACCGACCGGGATGTGGACATTTACGACGAAGCACCGCGCGATGTCGATGATGCGGCAACCACCCAGCAGTCCATTCAACGGGCAGTTGACCGCGCCGAAGCATCTGTGCAGCGTGATATAGATACAGCATCCGACGCTTATTCTGAGAGTTACAGCGGTTACGACGACAGCGAAGCACCGCGCGATGTCGATGACCCGGCAGCCACGCAGCAGTCCATTCAACGGGCAGTTGACCGCGCTGAAGCACCCCTGCGCCGTGACGTGGATGCACCATCCGACGCCTACGCTGAGAGTTACGGTGATTACGACACCATGCCCCAATATGATGAATTAGACACGGACTCGTATAACGAGAGCGAGGATGATGCTACGGCAATCCAACGGGCTATTGAAGCGGCTGAATCTCCGCCTGAGTCATATCCAACTTTACTGGATTACCAGAGCGACACACAGCCGACCAGCACTCACGATACAACACCCATGCGCCGAGATGCTGATACAGACACAGATGCCATAGATCGTCAACTAAGGCAGCACCGCATGACGATCTCTGACCCGCAGCCGCCTACGCAAATCCAGCGTACCAGCTTGCCGCAGAATCTGTCGGTCGAAGCAGATGTGTATAAAAGCCCTGACTACGAAGAGGATTACGCAACAGACGAATTCATTTACGACGATTACAATGTATCGCCAGAGGCCACGATACAGCCTGCACGAGATGACACTCAGCGCTATACAGAGCAGGATATTGATCTCAGCGAGGCGCTATTTGGCGGGGAGCAAGATGTGCAGCGCAGGCCGATTCCCGAACATGACGGCCCAACGCCAACCCTGATGCCGCCTATTGGCAAATTACGCCATACTCGTCCGGTTTCGGAACAGAGTATGCCGCGTCAAGTGGCGCGTCGCACTGACCGAGATGAAGATCAGGAAATATCACCGCTGGACTTGATGCGCATGGCATCAGCGTCGGTTGATGCAGACATCGCCAGAGACGAGGCCATTCGAGCCGCCGAACGTCCATCCTCTGTGCAGATGAGCCGCGATGAAGACGATAGTGGGCCAGACGACCATGAAGCACAACTTTTGACCCTGCTCGATTTACCTGCGGATACGCCAATCCAGCGCGAAGGCCCACCAATGCCAACCCCTGCAACATCGACTGTGCAGCGCGAACTTCAGGACGAGGGGGGCAATGTCGAGGGGGAAGCACCAGTCGAAGGGGAATCCGGCAAGAGTCTTGACGAGCAGGCGCAAGAAGTTTATGACATCCTGAAACGCAAACTACGTATCGAAAACGAACGCTATAAGGGGAAGAAATAAGCGATGCCACAGACAAAAGGCGGGCTGGTTCCCGGACAAATTATCAACCTGAACAACAATCAAAAATTGGACTTTATGTTCAATCCCAAAGAGTACAGCATTTCCAAGAGCAATTCATGGAAAACCACTCCCGTGAAGGGTAAGAATGTGCCGCGTGTACGCTTTGAACATGGCGAGGCCATCCAGCTTAAATTGCAGCTTACCTTCGACACCTATGCCGACGGCACCGATGTGCGCAAACATACCGACGTGCTGTGGAAGATGATGATGATTGATGATTCGAAGAAAAGCTCCGACAGTGACAAGAGTGAGCCGCCGCATGTGCGTTTCAAGTGGGGACCCTTCTCGTTCAAGGCCATCATCAAGAGCCTGTCACAGAAGTTCACACTCTTTAAAGAAGATGGGACTCCGCTGCGCACGGCGGTTGACATCACCTTGCAGCAAATTCAGGATGACCACGACTTTCCGGCTCAGCCCGGTGGTGGCAGCGCCACGCAGAGCACCGTTGTCCAGCCACAACAGGGGCAGCGGCTGGACAACATCGCCGCCAACCAAACAGGCGACGCCGGGAATTATCGCTCTGTCGCAGCCGCCAACAACATTGACAACCCGAAGAAACAGCCATCTAGCCCGTTAACAATTCCGAAAAATTGATGTGAGATCATCATATGACAAACAACATGAACACCGCCCTTGTTGCGGACATAAGCATCAAAGTTGATGGCAGCAAACTTTCCGCCGAGCAAATGGGATCGCTTCAGCATGTTGAGGTTGATCTGGGTATTGATGGCCCCGGTATGGCAACGATTATCCTGATCGAAAAGCCCAATCCTCAGGGCGCGGAACTGCTGCTGATCGATGGCACGACATTTGCGTTGGGCAAGTCACTGGAAGTCGGCTTCGGGAGAAGTCTTGAAGAACCCATCAAATCGGTGTTCAAAGGTGAAATTGTCGCTATTGAACCCGCCTTTGAACCGGGTGCACTGGCCTCCCTCGTCGTGCGTGGCTATGACAAAAGCCATCGCCTGTATCGCGCGACAAAAACGAAGTCACATGTGAACGTAAAAGATTCAGATATTGCGCAGCAAATTGCAAGTGCGGCTGGGCTATCTCCACAGATCGATTCAACCACCGTCGTCCACAAACACCTTTTTCAGGATGGCATCAGCGATATGGAGTTTCTGAAGCAGCGGGCATCGCGCATCGGCTATGAATTCTGGGTAGATGATGAAAAGTTATATTTCAAGAAGCCGGACACCGCCGTTGGTGGAGAGGTAGCTCTTAAATGGGGTGAAACGCTGGATGCCTTTTATCCCAGCATGTCCGCCGCCCATCAAGTTGATCAGGTTGAGGTCAAGGGCTGGGACCCGATTAAAAAAGAAGCTGTTGTGGGACAGGCATCCTCCAGCAAGACCCATCCTGCCATTGGTTTTGGTAAATCGGGCGGCGAGGCAGCCAAATCAGCAATTACAGCCGCCAAGAAGTTGGAAGTGCGGCTACCCGTGTCAACGAAAGCCGAAGCCGACTTGATGGCGCAGGCCATTTTGAACAGCACCAACGGCGAATTCATCGTCGCCGATGGTGAGGCAGACGGCAATGCAAATATTAAAGTGGGCGGTCACGTCAACATTGATAAGGTCGGCACGAAGTTCAGCGGCAAATACAAAGTTACCGCCGTGCGCCATGTATATTCATCAGGCGACTTCAAAACCTTTTTTACCGTGCGCAGCATGAGCGCCAATATTCTAAGTACCTTAAGTGGCGCAAAAGCCGACGAGCCGGTGTCGCGCTGGATGGGTGTCATGCCTGCCATTGTGACGAACAACAGCAATCCCACTCAGGAATACAACGACTACGGCGTGGTCAAGGTCAAATTCCCCTGGCTAGACACTTCACAGGAAAGTTTCTGGGCGCGGGTCGCTATGCCGGGAGCCGGACCTGAACGCGGCGTGTTTTTTATTCCAGAAGTGAACGATGAAGTGCTGGTCGCTTTCGAACAGGGTGATTTCAACCGTCCTTATATTCTGGGCGGTCTGTATAACGGTCAGGATAAGCCCGTCGAGCCGAATAACGTTGCGGTTGCTGACGGCAAGGTGGAGACCCGTACCATCAAGACCCGCACCGGGCACATGATACGCTTTCGGGAGAGCAGCAGCGAAAACTCCATCGAAATCATTGATGGGAAGAAGCAAACCCGTATTCTATTGGACTCACAAAATAAGAAGATTGAAATTTTCTGTGAGGGCGATGTGACGGTTACCTCCAAGACCGGGTCCATTTCGATGGAAGCCCAGAAAGACATCAGCCTGAAGGCCACCACTGGTAAGATTAATCTGGACGCACCGGCCAGCGACGTGACACTGCATGGCATGAAGATTGCCGCCAAGGCCGATACTAATGCAGAATATCAATCCAACGGCTCCATGACGATTAAGAGCATGGGGATGATGACAGTGGAGGGTATGGGACCCACGACCGTGAAGAGTGCTGCAATCATGACGGTTCAGGGAAGCCTGGTAAAGATTAACTAGAGGGAGCATAATGACAGACGTTGTAGGACGCGGATGGTCGTTCCCTATCCGCCTCAATAATCAAGGACAAATTACGCTTGCGCAGGGCGACAACGAAATCAATCAGGCCATCCACCTGATTCTCAGCACTGCGCTCGGCGAGCGGGTAATGCGTCCAGAGTTTGGATGCCGGTTACATGAACTGGTATTTGAACCGAATGACATCTCGACGGCAGCCACCGCCGAAGCCTATGTCACTGAGGCGTTAGGGCGTTGGGAGCCACGTATCCGGGTAACGGAAGTGCGGGCTTATCCCAGCCCGGAGGATACCGGCATCCTGATGATCCAGATAGATTACGAAATCAAAGCGACTCAGGACCCGCGTAGTCTGGTCTTTCCCTTTTATCTATTGCCCGATGACATTGAATAATGGGAGACTTGCATGCCTTTCGAAACCCCTCGTCTGGATGACCGGACGTTTGAGGACTTAGTACAGGAAGCACGGCGGCGCATCCCGCTGTACACACCGGAATGGACCGATCACAATCTCAGTGATCCGGGCATTACGCTTATTGAGTTGTTCGCATGGATGACCGACGTCATGCTGTACCGGCTCAATCGTGTGCCGGATAAACACTACATCAAACTGATGGAATTGATCGGGATGCACTTGCAGGAACCGCAGGCCGCCAGCACGCCCCTGACATTCTGGCTGTCCGCACCACAGGGGGCCGATGTTCAGATACCGCTGTATACGCAGGCGGGTACACCCCAGACCGAAAATAACCCATCCATCACCTTCTCGACAACTGAAGCGTTCATGATTCATCCGGCCCAACTCACGTATGTGATGACCAGCGAACCTCCCAAAAAATCCGGGCAGTCGCGCACGTATCGCGAACTCAATCTAAAACGCTTGAATGAAGGCTTCGATGGAACACTGATGTTCAGCGACGAGCCAAAAGACGGGGATGCGATCTACTTTGGTTTTAAGACCGACCTCTCCCATCACATTCTCGGCTTTGAGATGGATGTGGATGTGGCAGGCGGAGCCGGTGTAGACCCGTCACGGCCACCCTATGAATGGCAGGCACTGAGCGAAACCTCGCCCATCGCGTGGAATGAATGCGAGGTTGATGTGGATGGTACACGCAGCTTTAACGTGCCGGGCGTTGTGCGGATTCATCTGCCCAAACTCGAAGAAGGTGAAATCAATGGACATCGTGCCTATTGGGTGCGCTGCCGCATCATCGAGCCACCGCAGGGCGTACCCCAGTACCGCAAAAGTCCGGTGGTGCGCCAACTGACCGCCGGTACGTGGGGCGGCACGATTCCGGCCAGCCACAGCACGGTTATCACCAGTGAAAATATGGGCCGCAGTGATGGCAGCCCCGGTCAAAATTTCTTTCTGGAGTTCTCGCCGGTGCTGGAACGCAAAGACGATGAGCGACTCCTCATCCGTATCAGCAACGAACAGGAAGAACTGTGGACCGAGGTCCCTGATTTTGCCGGATCAGGTGCTGACGATAAGCACTACACCATTGACAGCGACACGGGCGAACTGCGTTTTGGGCCTGCCATGCGCCAGCAGGACGGCACTATCCGGCGTTACGGAGCTATCCCGCCGAAAGATGCCGTGCTGGTGATGAAGAAATATCGTCATGGCGGCGGGGCAAAGGGCAATATTCAGCGTAATGCCTTGAATGTGCTGATGACCAGCATCCCCTATGTCAACACCGTCCGCAATCGGGCTTCCGCGATTGGTGGGCTGGATCGCGAGTCGCTGGAACACGCCAAGATACGCCTGCCGGGTTACCTGCGCTCATTGGATCGGGCTGTTACTGCTAACGACTATGAATATCTGGCGCTGCAAGCCGCCCCCGGCAAGATTGCGCGAGTCTTCGCCCTCCAGCCGCCCAACAGCAGTATCGGCGAAGTCAAAGTGCTGCTCATCCCGCATGTCGGGAATCCGAAGGGGTACATTGAACCGGGCGAACTGGAAGTGCCACAGGAGACGTGCGAACGTGAACTCGCCGTCGCGCGCCTCGACCCGGACGGTGTCGCCCGGTCCGAAGCGGCCGGCCAAAAGCTCGCGGGCCAGCGGTGTCTCCACC
>JAKEEQ010000439.1 GCA_022616515.1 Chloroflexota bacterium
CAGTGGTCTATGTCGCCATGATCCACATTATGGTTCGGCGTTTGGCTCGCTATCCCGCCTGTGAGCCAACTTAGCTGGACTTTTCAGATGCCCTCTCAGACAGACGATAAGCATAAACATTTTTTTGGCTACGCAGCGCGTAGTCGCGTTCAAACGCGACCCAAAATGACCGTTCTGAAAAACCCTCATTCAGGTAAATCATTCCATCACAGGCAAGGACTGCACCAATCAATGAGTTGCTGACAAACTCTAGCGGCGAGGCATTTATTGGTGGAAAGATGTAAGGTTCAACTTCACTTGGAAGCAGTTCAAGCATTTCGTTACGTTTTTCTACATCGCTGTATGAATGCGAGATGAAGTATTTTCCAGGTGGTAACCATAGTTCTTCTCTTTAGTACGTAACAACAATTGCAATCGCTTGCCTCATTGGCGAACCGACTTCTAGGACGATGCCAAAAGCGAGGTTGCCTTTCATGCCCCTACGCTGGCAAGATATTTTTGGGCCATAAACAGTGCCGCAATCACCGTCGCATCCTGAAGCTGCCTATCCGCAATCAAAGCCTCGAACTGGTTCAACGGATACCACTCCACAGTTATTTCCCACTTTTCATCGCCTTGCAGCTTGCTCTCGCTTAAACCCCGTGCCAGAAAAATCAAAAAGCGCCACTGCACATACTTGATGCCGGGGCGCAGTTCACCGAGATAATCAAGGCGGGCAGCTTTGTATCCCGCTTCTTCCTGCAACTCACGATTGGCGGTCACTTCCAGCGGTTCTCTGGGTGCGACGGCTCCAGAGGGTAAATACAGGACAGGTTCATCATAAGCAACCGAGTATTCCCGCGTAAAGAGGACCGTACCATCCTCGAACAACGGTACGGTCATCACAGCGTCACCCATCTTAATGAACCCGTTGCCATTCTCATTTTCGTGCAGCGAAATCCACTTGTGGGCATAAACGAGTTTCGACATGGGCTTACTTAATTCAAGAAGTCACAGGCGGCAGGCGGCTCAATGTGGGCCTCGGCGGTCTCATTCACCGCCACCGGCAGCACCGCAATCGTCGCCCTGCCTTCAAAACTCTCGAACGTGTTCACATTGGGATCAATCTCATTGACCACATCTACCGGGACATCCGAGTCTGGCCCCAATTGAAAACTCAGGGCAAAGGCATACAGGATGCGTTCATCCTCGGAGAACCACAGATCAGCCTTGATGTATTCGGTAGGGCGAAAACCTGATGCCTCCGCCGGGTCTTCTAAACCCAGAAATTGGTAATGTGTGCCACCCAGCCCAAGCAGCCCATCCTCGTCCACAATGCCAAATGCGCCTAACTGCTCGGCCAGATTAATCACACGGTCACCTGTGCCATCGAACAGGACGTTGAAGTCCGACAGGATGGTCTGGATTTCCGTCACCTCGTCGGCGGGCAAGCAGAAATCTTCCGCTTCAAGGTAAATATAGTTCGCGCCACCGATTGTACCGACCGTCAGCGGGAAGACCCCCGCCAGATCTTCATCAAAGCCCTCCAACTCACCGTCAAAATCCATAAACACCCTTGTATCGCCGCTGTCTGGATTTTCAGCCAATTCAATGGTGATCGCCGAGAGATAAGGTTCTCCATCAGCCTGACCGTCAACCGAATAGAGAATAGAGTAAGCATAAGCATTCAGGCCCGGTACTGCCGTGAAATCCGTGCGGTAGCCGGTCGGTAACTGTGCTGGCTCAACGTTAGTGGGCGGTGCAGCAACCTCTGGGGTTGATACCACCGGCGGCTGACCACCTTCAACCACGACTGCCACCGCTGTGGGGACGGGCGGTTCTGGCCCGCGCACGATGGGCAAGTTATCCACCAGTCCCGCAATTTGCACCGCCTGAGCGGAAACCCAGCCCAGTCCCGTCGCACTCTGCGGAAAATCGACCTGGAACCACAGGCCATCAGTCGAAATGGCATTGACCGGCAGTTGTTCATCCGGGTCCACTGCTCCAACAACCTCAAATAACTCGGATGGCCCTTCGCGCACAATCAACAAGAATCCGGCAGCAGATGCCTGTGGCGAGTCTGGTGTGGCGGTCATGGTCGGCAGCGGCGTTTCGGATGGAACGGGTGTGGCGGTCAGCGGCGGTGTTGGCGTCGGCATGGGCGTCAGCGTGGGGTAACTTGCGACCGGCACTCCGACCAGCGACCCGCCCGTGATACGAACCGTATCGGCGCGGACAAATCCCGTGTTTGCACCGTCTTCGTCGTCGTAATACATGATTTCGAACCACTGACCGTCTTCCACGACGCTGACAATCTGGACCGCATAATCTTGCAGCAAACGCCCCTGTATCTCATAATTTTCGCCGGGGCCTGTATACACCTGTACGGCGGCAGGGACGGCCCGCGCCTCTGGAACATCCGGTGTGCCGGTCGGTTCTGGTTCGTCCGTGCTGGTGGGATACGCTGCGATAGAAACCTCGGCCAGCGATCCGCCCATTAATTCGATGGCAGTGGCGGGTACAAATCCTTCACCGTCCAGAAACACCACATGAACCCACATGCCGTCCTCGGTGATTTCGGTGATTTCAACCGGGGTATCTTGATTGAGGCGGGTAATGACCGGCGCATCCTCCGACGCGGCGCTACGCACCTGCACCGCCAGTGGCAGGATTCGCGCCTGTGGCACATCGGGCGTGGCGGTAGGGGGCGGCGTGCTGGAGGGTGCGGGCGTATCGGTGAAAGCGTTGACAATAGCCGTCTGGGTGATGTTCACGGCGGCGGCTGTTTGCTGGTCGTCCTCAACTGCCTGTGTAATCGCGCTGAGTGTTTCTTCAGCACTGGTTTGTTCGAGATTGGTTCCGAATAAGTATCCGGCACCCAGCGCCACAATCACACCCAGCGCCGCAGTAACGATTGCCAGAATCCGTGCAGAACGAACACTGGATGGGGGTGGATCGGGTGGTCTTAACATGCCAGTTTTTGGCAGTTGTTGGGTTGTATCATCAGGCACCGGGGAACTCCTATCTTGCAAGGTTGATGTGTTAGCAGGTACTCTGATTATAGCGGTTAATCAGACACAGGGGCAAAACATGAGCTATCATCGCCGTGTCGATCCAATTCGATTGATGGCTGTCCGGCTGGGACAGGGAGAACTCAAACACATCACGCAAAACCCCAATGTCCATGAGGCACTGCGGGTCAGCATCTATTACCACGATGATCGCGCACCGGGCAGCGTGGCAACCATCCGGCGGGGAATTGGCACTGAATGCCCCTTGCAGGTGGCCTACGATAAACTCCCCGACCCGGTGGCCTTTGATTTAACCATCCCGGCCCAGCGGTATCACAACTTACTGATGGCCCTGCGCCGCGCCCGCTTTGACAGCCTCGACGATCAGGAAAATGTGCCCTACATGGGTGTCGATTTATGGCTGGTCGAGCGCATCGCAGGCAGCTTTTATCACGATATTATCCTTGCGCCGGGCAGTGCAGGTGGCAATCATCGTGAGGTGATGATTGCCATTAAAAAATTGCTCCCGGAAAGCGTTCGACAGGGCGTACATTAATGTTTAGTGAAAAAAAAGCGGTTCTGATTACGGGCGGGACGAGCGGCATCGGGCGTGCAACGGCATTGTTGATGGTGTCGCTGGGTTATGATGTGGCAGTGACGGGACGCCGCGCCGACCGTCTGGAAGAACTGGCAGCGGAATGCGAAAACCTGCCGGGCAAGCTCCTGACCTTTGAGGCCGATGTACAGGATCGGGACGCTATGCGCCGCGTGGCCGCCGAAACGCTGGCCCAATTTAACCGGCTGGATGTGCTGGTCGCCAATGCGGGCGTCGGGCAGCGTGGCATGCTGGTGGATGCTGACTGGGAAGATCTCGAAACGGTCCTGCGTACCAATATCGACGGTGTGCTGCACAGCATTCGTGCCTGTGTGCCCGCTATGAAGGCCAGCGGGGGCGGTCACATCATCACCATCAGCAGTGTTTTGGGTCCGGTTCCTGCCCCCGGAGCGGCTGTATACAGCGCCAGCAAAGCCGCCGTCGATTCACTGGCGCGTGCGCTGCGTGTTGAGTTAGCGCCGGATAATATTCACGTCACCAATATCCTCGTCGGGCAAACCCACACCGAATTCGCCAGCAAACGGTTGGGCCGTGCGGGCAAAGTCGCCAGTAAATTCCCCACCATGACGGCGGAGAAAGTTGCCGGACAGATTGTGCGGGCACTTGAAGGCAAAAAACGGACGATTATCCTACGCTGGATTGACCGTCTTTTTGTGCTGGCGGGCAATTTTATGCCCCGTATCATGGATCGAGTGCTGGCGCGGATTTATCTTCAACGATAGCCTTCCGCCCGTGTGTTCTTTATAATGCTTTGTACGTTCTATGTGAAATGAGCACGTGAACCCCCTCTGTCGCTTACGCTTATTGCCAAGGGTAAATGGTGACGAGCGGACGTCCCCTCCCCTATTTCTCCCCATTC
>JAKEEQ010000440.1 GCA_022616515.1 Chloroflexota bacterium
GCCATTGAAATCCTGCTGCGTGGCGGCGTGACCTTTGACGCCCATCAAACGCACCTTGTCACGCCTGCCATTGACCGTTTCATCGAGTCGCCGGATGACATGACTCAGGCCGACCTCAAAAGCGCCCTCCGGGAAGTGGAATGGGCGCTGAAGTATTTTGAACCGCCCGTCGCTATTCATGACCATGCCGCACCCACCACACCCCGCGCCGCCGAGGACTATCTGGCATGGGTCGATGCCGAACGCCAGCGGTATCAGGACATCAGGCAGCAGTTGATGGAGCGGCTGGGGTCATGACCCCGAATCCCTGCTATAATTTGTCTCATGTGGCGCACTAACCCTCACTTCAAACGCCTGATGCGGCGGCATCGTTTGTTCAATCCGACGTTTGGCATAGGATTGGCCTTGGCGTTGATAGTGGTGGTTTTTTCGCCATTAATTTGGTTTGAACGAACTTGTCTGCCGGGCGGTTTGTTCTTATTGCTAATCGCATTTGTAATGACATTCACTACATCAACAAATCGCGCATCGGCTGATTCCCTTCATCCAGCATATAACCTGATTATTTTAACAGGGATTTCAAAATGGCAACTGTTCAAGGGATATGTTTATTCCGAACTTCTTATACACTTGCCATTCGCGGTCATGGCTGTCCTTCTTCCGATGCTCACCACGATATATCTAGTGTTTGGCGGTATTGAACCATTTGAATATATGGGGCTGGCAATCGGATACGCAGTTCCGCCGCTCTGGATGATGGCTTTGATGATGGGTATTGCAGCAGGATTGGCTTTCCGCAGTTCAGTTATGGCATTAACTGTTGGGCTAACCATGTATGGTTTGATACTTCTGCACTGGATGGTTATATCTACCATGCTTGCCTGGCAGGTGAACAACATCGTCTATGATTATGATGTAGAATTTCAATTTCGCTTCATTGCGGAATGGTTTGGTCTCACAGTGTCGATCCCGTACATATTTCTATTCATTACACTACTGGTTGCCTATAAATATAGTGGGCGACCAAAACACTCGACGTAGCAAATGCGGCACGATAACCCTCACTTCAAACGCCTGATACGGCGGCATCGGTTTTTTACTCCCATGTTTGGTTTCATGATTGTATTGGCTTGCCTGACCATCTTTACAGCCCCGTACACACTTGATTTGATGCCGCTCAACTGTATGACAATGGGATTATTCTTGCTAATCTGTGTGTTGACCATCACCCTTGCCGCACTGCGCACCTCAGTTGATGCGCGACATCCATCCTATGATTCTGTCATCCTGACTGGAATCTCAAAACGACGGCTGCTGGGCGGGTATATTGCCTTCGAACTGATCATTCAGAGTCCATTTACCGTCATGGCAATTCTGATGCCAGCTTTTGGTTCTATGGTCTTTCTGGAAGAATTTGTCCCGGAGCATTATTTTGCCCTTGCCATATATATCACTACGCCAACCCTGTGGCTTTTTGCGCTGCTGATGGGTATTTCAACTGGATTAGCCTTCCGCCGCCCTGTGATGGCAGTGAGTATTGGAGTGGCTGTATATGGATTGGCGCTTATCCTGTGGGTGATTCTGCTGGTGGTGCTGGCGGTACGCATCAACAACCTCGTTCAAGACCCTGATATAACATTTCACTTCCGTCTGATTGCGGAATGGTTTTTCCTCACCACGCTGCTGCCCTATGTGTTTTTCTTCATTGCCTTGCAGGTTGCCTATGAGGATGTGGACCGGCCCAATGCCAGCCTTGATGACTTTTTGAACGAGGATGAGGAAGATTGGTAATGAATTGACATAGCAAAAATTTGCTATAATTATAGCTAGAGATCATCGCTGTCAATTAAGGGGAAATCACTGGCACACATTTAGATCATGAGGTTTGAAGAACAATGATCATCCAACTCTTGATGCTAACCATTTCCGGGGTTTTTCTGGCTAGAACTGTCCTCATCATTGCTGGCTATCTAAAAGGTCCCGTCTTGCAGCGTTTTGAAAGATACGGGCCGGAAGAATTCTTCTACCAGCCCATCCCAATGTTTCTCGTCGCGTTGAGCGCTTTTCTGATTTCATTTAACGAGGTGCTTGGCACGGGGATTCCGATTGCGCCGCTGGTGGTCCTGTTTTTGCTGGTAGCCTACGGCCTGTGGGCCATGCCGGAATTCTCACATCGCTACCCGAAAATCCTGCTGCGTTATCCCTACTGGCTTACCGAACTCAAAGAGCGCACCGGACGATATGAGCGGCGGCGCATTGCCTATATGTGGCTGCGCCTGCCAAAACGGTTAAAGAGCGTGTACAACAGCAACGACCGGGCCTTTCAGGAATGGGCCGATTTCGTGATTCTCGGTACGCTCAGTTAGATTTGGCTGCCGGGACCAGCGGGCGGCCCCACTTCAGGACATTGGTGGGCATCGTCATCAACACCACCGCGCCGATAGTCAGGGCTGCACCGATGATAATGTTGGCGGTTAATGGTTCACTGCCAATGCTCCAGCCCAGAAATACCGCTACCACCGGATTGACATAGGCGTTGGTGGTCGCTTTGCCCGGCCCCACCTCTTTAATCAGCCAGAAGAAGGCCGTGAAGGCGATCATTGACCCGAACACAATCAGGAAGCCGAGTCCGGCCAGCGATTCGGCGCTCACGGAGGCGGGCTGGAATGTGGCAAAGTCACCTGTCAATCCGCTCAGGATCAGCAGCAAAGCACCTCCAGAAATCATCTCCATACTCACCGACATAAAGGCCGATTTGGGCAGCGGGGCAGTCCGTGCATAAACTGTGCCGTAGGCCCAGATAGCGGCTGCCACCAGAATAACCAGCATGGCGAAGAGGTTGCTGTCGCCGTCTATCTGGAATGGGTTGATGAGGTAGGTGATGCCGCCAAAGCCGATAATTAGGCCAGCCACCGCCGTATGGCCCGGATACTTGCCCTGCAACCACTCGTAAATCGCCACCCACAGCGGAATCGTCGCCACCAGCACCGCTGCCAGACTCGACGCCACATACTGCTCGGCCCATGTCAAAGCGCCATTGCCGCCAAACAACAGCAGCCCGCCAATAATGAAGGCACTGCGCCAGTGGATGCGTGTCGGCGGCTGGATTCCACGCGCCCGCAGCACGGCATGCAGCACGAAGCCCGCTGTCATAAAACGTGTGCCCGCCATCAAAAACGGCGGAATCGTCTCTACGGCAATCCGGATTGCGAGGTAGGTCGCACCCCACACGATATACACTGCTGCAAATGCCCCGACGATCTGGAGCTGTCGCTTGTCCATGTGATTTTCCTTTTATGATTACAGGATGGTTGAGGAAACGTAGATGAGACCGATCTTCATCCTACACCCTCTATTACATCAATTCCAATGAATAGAATTCAGCCATCAAATCAATTCTTTTGATGACTAAACGTCGGGCCACGACTTTTGCGTGATGTGCCCCACATCGCTTATCATCATCCATAGTGTTGGATAAAAGAGAATGAGTGTCACCATCTCTGGGGGTGGTTGGCGGGGGTAGTCTTCTTGGACGAGTTTAATGACCGCGAAATCGAAATCCTGACCATGATCGCGCATGGCAGGACCAATCAGGAAATCGCCGAAGCGCTGTATCTGTCGATCAATACTGTGCGCTGGTACAACAAGCAGATATACAGCAAACTGGGCGTCCATAAACGCACACTGGCAGTGGCCCGCGCCCGCGAATGGGGACTGATTCAGGATGAGGACGACCGGGGCCTTGACCTCGAACAGCGGGTCTATTTCACGCAGAGTTTTGACGGCACGACGCTGGCTTATGCGCTGGTGGGCAATGGACCGCCGCTCGTCAAATCCGCCAATTATATGTGCCATCTGGAATATGACTGGCAAAGCCCCATCTGGCGGCACTGGATGGAGGCGTTCGCATCCGAATACACCTTCATCCGCTACGATGAGCGGGGCAGCGGCCTGTCGGATTGGGATGTGGAAGATGTGTCGTTTGACGCATGGGTAAAGGACCTTGAAGTGGTGGTCGATACCCTCGAACTTGACCAGTTTCCGCTGCTGGGTATGTCGCAGGGCGGCCCGGTTTCGATTGCCTACGCCGTTAAACATCCCGACAAGGTCACACATCTGATTTTGTATGGTGCTTATGCGCGTGGCTGGCGCAACCGTGACCTGACCGAGCAGGAAAAACGAGAAGAACGCCTCATCCTTGACCTGATTCGCGTTGGCTGGGGCAAGGATAATCCCGGCTTCCGCCATGCCTTTTCGGCCTATTATATGCCCGATGGCTCACCGGAGCAGTGGGCCGCCTTTGACGAACTACATCGCCGCTCGGCAACCCCCGAAAACGCCGCCCGTCTGCGTGAAACCATGCACTCGATTGATGTGCAGGAATTGTGCAAGCAAGTTCAGGTCCCCACGCTGGTGATTCACTGCCGGGATGATGCCGGGGTTCCGTTCGTGGAGGGGCGTCTGCTGGCGTCACTGATTCCCAACGCGCAGTTTGTATCGCTGGAAGGCAAGAATCACATCATCACCGAAAATGAACCCGCGTGGCAGGGATTTTTGCAGGCGGTAGATCGCTTTTTATCGGAGTGAAATTCGCCCCCTCTGTGTCTCCCCCGTTTGCGGGTTGAGCGAGGGACAGTTTTTGGCGGCGGACGCCCAACGGGGCGTCCCTACACACCCTGTCACATCATTGGCGATTCGCCTTTAAACGAGCGGCTCCGTAGGGACACGGCACTGCCGTGTCCGCCCGCTTTCAATCACCACCACTCGCCCCAATTTACGGAAAAGTGTCCTCCCGCCAACGTTCGCGGGGCAGAAGGTCTGCACGGCTTCAATAAAGGGTTTTATCAACACCACCTGTCGAAAAATTCCGCATTGTTGTCATAGGGACTCCTGTTCCCTCCTCGTTTGCGGGGAGGGCCAGGGTGGGGTACATCCGTTCAGGACCGCCACACCTCAAGTGAATTCACCTCACCGCCCACCCACAACTCCTGCTTGGTCGGGAAAACGAGGCTGGAAATCGTCAGCGGCCCGGCGAAAACCTCCACGGAATGAGTATCGACCACAATGCGCACCTCTTCCAGCGCGAAGAACAGCGGTGCTTCATGGCGCGTACTGACTTCGGGATGGAACTTAATATTTTCCGAGGCGCTGCGGTCCACGAACAGCGAATCATGCACCCAGCCAATCACCGTATTGTTGACACGGATGGTGAACTCGCCGGAAAATTTAGCTTTGATATCCAGCGCATCGCCGTAAAAATCAAGTTCACCGCGCGGCTTATCAAAATGCCAGTAGTCTTTATAGTGGCTGGCGATGGGGATGGGTTGCTGCTTGATATAGGCATCCCCGGCAAAATTCACCAGCGACAGATGACGCGGCAGTGACTGCTGGCCCCGCCATTCCGCCGCCGGGCTGGCGTTGGCATAGGCCAGATTATTCATCCAGCCGATGGTGGTCAATTGGGGAGCATTCAGCCATGACTGCGCCGCATAAAAATCCTGCCCATAATCCATCCACTTCACGGCTTCCTGTTTGGTGGTGAACTGCACGCCGTCAAAATGCCCCACAAAATATTGAATACCGGAGCCGCCCATCGGCGTATGGTCGCCTACACTCACCTGCAAAATCCAGCGCGTTTGCCCGTTCAGATTCAGCGGGTAAATGTCGGGGCACTCCCAGTAATCGGCAATCGCGCCATGTGGCCCGAAATCGCTGAGCAGTTCCCATGTTTTGAGGTCCGGCGAACCGTAGAAGCGGATGGTATCCTCCTCCGCCAGCGCCACCGCCATCACCCAATGATCGTTGTACCAGAACACACGCGGGTCACGGAAATGGGGTGTAAAAATGTCCAGCACCGGATTATCCTCGTAGGGTGTAAAGTTAATCCCCCGGTCAAGGCTGTAGGCCAGACTCTGGGCCTGAATTCTGCCGTCGGCCTCGGTGTAGATCGCAATCAGTGGCGGATTATTTGACGTGCCAAAGCCGCTCGTATTATTGCCATCAAACACCGTGCAGCCCGAATAGGCCATCACCCCCTCTTCGGTTTCGCGCAGGGCAAGGGGCAGATGATGCCATGTCAGCAAATCCTCGCTGACAGCATGGCCCCAATGCAAATGCTCCCACTTCACCGAATATGGATTATGCTGGTAGAACAGGTGATATTTCCCGTCCAGATAAATCAGCCCGCTGGGGTCATTCATCCAGTTGCGGGGCGGTGTAAAATGGTATTGAGGTCTTTTCATAATGACGATTATCCCGGCATAAAGGCAGTTGGCACAGACCTGTGAGCACAGCCAACTCTCATCCATTATAAAGATTTGCGGGCAATGAGGAAAATTTTGGGGGCAGAGGCGTAGGTTTTTTCAATGTCAACGGCTAACCGAAAGATTTGACTGATTCGGTGCTTTAGCGGGCGGACGCCATCTATGGCGTCCCTACGGGAGTCGTGGGTTAGCGTAGGGACAGCATACATGCTGTCCGTTACAGCGTAAATATGAGGTCAACAGCAAGGTTATCCGGATAATTTGGGATACCAAAGACACCCCTGAATTGAGTGGACGTTGCTTTTCGTAGCTGCCGATTTTAATCGTGCAGCGTTGTTGGCAGACGTTCTGATTTTATGTTGTGGGGTTTTCTACGCCGCTTTGACCCAATTTGGTCGCCAGAATTTGGGATCGATATGTGGGTCAGGTCGAGTTGGTGTTGCGGTGGTCCTGGGTATCCTCCGGGGAGATACCACGAGCGATTAAAGGTGTCGCTCCATCATAGCCCCAATTTACATTTGACTGCCTTAACCGTGAATTTGCATTCCCATCCGATGATTGGTCAGTCGCTTTTGAAATCCTACCAGTGCTGGATTATTTTCGTGTTCTGAATACTGCCAGTCGGGCATAATCAATTCGATTGTTCCACCGGGATTAACCCGGCGAATTTCACGGACTAATTGCCCCAGGATTGGCTGGCTAATTGGAGCATGGATTTTATCAACGGTTAAGGTCAGCGAAGCAGTGCCTTTGCCATTTTTACGACTGCGGGAGCTGGCAAACCCAACGACGGTACCATTTTCATCCTTAACGATAATGCGCCTCACATGCATATTCAATATACGCACAATAATTGGCTGAATAATCCGCATGATATAAGGGACTGCATGTTTCTTCTCAGTAACAGGTTCAAATTCGGCGACATGATCCGGTGTAATCCGCTTGATAAGCTGATAGCGAATGCGCCAGTTTTTGACTTGCAATTCTTCGATGGCATACCGGTCGGGAAGTGACAGCAATTGGCGCGTTTCGGTATTTTCGCGATGTTCGTAAACGTAATCTCCTGAATAGTGAGTAAATCCTAAACTCTTGTATAGCTCGTATGCGGGGACATTTCCATCAACCACATCCAGTACGATTTGCTCGGCACCGCGTTCAATGACCAGCTCTATGCAGGCTTGTACAAGTTTACGCGCAATACCTCGCCGTCGATAATCTGGTAGAACTGCTACATTGCCGATTATCCATTGTTGACTGGCCCGCTCGCGTGCTACATTACACACGCCAACCGGGCGACCATCCTCTTCCCAGACATATCCTATCAAAACGTCCTTTAAAGGCGACCAGATTGTGCCTGCGACTCGAAACAACCACCATAACTTCTGCATAGATGTGAAGTTTTCAATAAGATCTTCCTTTTCAGCCTCATCAATGCTCCACTCAGGGTTATTCGGGTATTGAAACGCGAGTGGCACAATATCAATAAGAACCTGAATATCCTGTGGCATGTGGAATTTTCGTAAGCCCATTATTCTGCCCTTTGCAAATATCAATCAATTCCATCTTCAGATGTGTTCCCCAATACGTTCTCCATAAAAAAGGGTTGCAGAATCACTCTATTTAGAGGCTGGAACAGATTTTAATTCAGTACAAGAGGTGAAGGGTGACCCCGAATCGACGATATAGCCGCGACCCGGCGTCATCTGCCGGAATCGCTTTAGCCAACGCTCCTTATCATTTATCAATAATCACACAGTACCTGATGGGTGTCCCCAAAACGTCGCAGCGTTTATTGATGCGGCTTCAGACTACAAAATTTGATGTGAGCAACAATAAAACAGGCACCCACGACGGAGTGCCAGATTTTATGTTCTATGAAAGGGGGATAAACGTGTAGTGTCTAAAAATTCCCGTCCTGGACCTCTTCTTCGGACTCAATATCCAGCCAGCCGCGACCTTCGGCAAATCCCGTTAACACTGGAATGCGGACATACTTACCGCTGTAGGCGCTGAAGCCCAGATACCAGCTATAAAACCACAGCAGCACGGCAATCGGGATGCCAATGACGGTAATCGTGCTGATGAGCATGGTCGTCCACAGTACGCGGGCGTTAACCATGTGATAGCGGATAAACTGCGTGTCCCAATCTTCTACCATGCCGCCAAACAACGACACCACCCCCGTCACATACATCAGGGCGCTAATCATAAAGTCCGTGCTGGATAGCCGCCCCGCATAGCGTTTGTAGCGGCGGCCTCGTGATTCCAAGCGCCGTTTCTGGGCCTGTAATTGGCGGGCCGGGCGCAGTGCCTGATGCTTAAAGCGGCGGGCCTGCTGCTTGGGCATGTTGGCGGCGCGTCGCGCATCCTGTTTAACACCGCGTACCGCCCGTTGAGGCGCATTGGCGGCGCGGCGCATTTTTTGTTCAGCCTGGTCAAGTTTGCGGAAAGGATCGGACATGGTGGTGGCTCTCGTTTCTTATCGCGTTTACTTGCATTGTAAACGTTATTCAGTTTCGTCACAAGCAGGCAGGGTATCCATTTCGGTCCACGGCTCGGTGTAGAAGGCCAGATAATCGTCTACATGTGCCGTCCAGTAATCCTCGCGATGTTCGCCTGTGTCATACAAATTGAAGGTATGCGGCACGTTGTTTTCCACCAGCCGCTCCTCCATGATGTCGATGTAATACTGCGCGTAGTCGAACTTGCCGCGATCCATCCACAGGCGGGGCATCGTCTCGCCATCCACGCTCAGTGCCAGTGCCAGTGGATTATGCGTATCCGGGGCGTGATACAGGTCAAAAAACGGGCTGTGTCCGCCTACCGAAACGAACAACTCCGGGTTGCGCATCCCAATCATATACGCCCAGAATCCGCCGCGCGAAATGCCGCCAATCGCCCGCCCTTCCGGCTCCGTCATCAGACAGTAATTTTCCTCCACGAGCGGCATAAACTCATCAAGGATGATGTATTCGTAGGAGTTGCCTTCCTCAAAAATGTTCAGGTTGCCATATTCGCCGCCAAATGGCATCGCCAGCACCACCGGCGGGATTCGCCCCAGCGCCACGCCGCGCATCACTGCATCATCTATGCCGATGCGGTCCCAGTGTGAATCACTGGACGCCGAGCCATGCAGCAGCACAATGTAGGGGTATTGGATGTTTTCGTGGCAGGGCGGTAAATAGACGCGGTAGGTGAGGGCTGTCCGTGCAATCTCACTCTGAAATTCACCTGTGATGATTTCACCTTCCGGGGTGTCACAGCCGACGGGCAGGGTATCGGCGGCAATCGCCAGTTGATAACCGCCTTCTGCCCATGCCGCTCTCTCACTGCGCACCTTGATGGAATACAGGCCATCTTCCGGCAGTTCGATGCCGAGCAGCAGCGCATCCAACCCCACCCCGCGATCTTCATCACTGGCGAGCAATTCCCCGGATGGGCCGTACAATTCGAGGTAGGGGTTGAGGGTGGATGTCGGGTCGTGGGGGAAGCGTTCAGCACTGATGACGACACGCTGGCCTGCCTCGCCGCGAAACGTCCACGTGTCCTCCTCGTTAGGTGTCAGGTCGCCTTCGACGGTTTCGCCGTAGGAGATTGAGCCGCCACCATTGGCATGGAGGGTTGTGGTGGCAAACAGCAGCAATACGAAGCCGAAAAATATCAACAATCTACGCACGGGTTATCCTTTTGGGTGGGTGGTGGGAGATGATGGCTAGCTAACAGGAAACGCAAGACAGGTAGGTGTGTTATCTGACGGACGCCATGTATGGCGTCCCTACGGGAGTCGTGGGTAATCGTAGGGACAGCATGCATGCTGTCCGTTACACCGGAAACGTGCGGTCGATGCAAAATTTCCCCGACAACTTGGAAAACTGCATCAGGCACTCTTTCGAATCCCTTTAGTGGATTTTGCTTTTCGTAGCGCCCGATTTTAATCGGGTGTGATGACCGACCTTCCCCTCTGTCGCTAGCGCGACATCTCCCCATAAATGGGGAGAATTGGAGAGGAAACACCCCCTCTCGGTCTCCCCCGCAAACAGGAGAGATGTTCGGTGCGGCGTGATTTAGAGGTTCCGTTACATAACATGTTGTTGTAAACGCCGAATCATTATCATGGGGAATCGAGTTCCCTCCTCGTTTGCGGGGAGGGTTAGGGTGGGGTAAAAAAAGCTCACGTCCCATGTCACTGCTTGGTTCCATACCAGGTCAACCCGTTCTCACATCAACTTACGTAGCCCGTATTATATCAACCCCGCCTCCACAATTCCCGCACCGATTTGCAGTTGCAATGTCTCCACAAGCCGGGTACAAACGAGGCGTATGAGAATCAACCATCAGCTTTGTTGATGAGATACTTTCCCCACTTAATTTCGGCAATCACATTTGCGTTTTTCATGATCTTGAGACGGTCCATAATGACATCCGAGAGTGTTCGAAAGTGTTTCTGAGCAAAATTACGCAGATCCCGAAATTCACCGGACTGCAAGACCTTCCATTCAACCCAATTTGCAAACCAATAAACGTCGAAAACATCCGGGTCAGGTGCATCCCATTCAATAGGCTCACCAGACACAGTGTTTGTAAGCTTAATACCAGTGCCATGCACAAAATATTGCCATCGGCCTTCGTGTTCCCATTCCCCACGTTGAAGGTGATATTTATACAATTTGGTTACTTGAATTACCTCCCATAATTCAACGTTCTCAACAGAAAGCTTGGCTTTAAGGATGATGTCTGGACGTAATTCCTGTAAGGCTTTCTCAGCCAGCCGCTGTCGTTCAATGAAAATGTCAAGCAGTATCAAAATGGTGTCGTCAACACTCATGGTTTTGCTTCTTCATACAGAAATGTGTTATCAAGGACACCTCAAAGTATAAGCGATTTCCAGTTGCATTGGCTTCGCAAGCGGGGTACAACCATGTCTCACGAGAAAGGAAATTCCATGCCCGACATCCTGCGTACCCCCGAAGAACGCTTTGCAAACCTGCCCGGCTACCCGTTTCAACCCAACTATATCACCGTCAACGATGTGCGGCTGCATTATGTCGATGAGGGCGACGGCAGCGAAACCGTCCTGTGCCTGCACGGCGAACCCTCATGGAGCTACCTCTATCGCCATATGATTCCGCCGCTGGTGGGGGCGGGCTATCGCGTGGTTGCCCCTGATCTGGTCGGCTTCGGGCGCTCGGATAAATTCGCCGCGCTGGAAGATTATACTTTTGATGTCCACGCCCGGCTGCTCAACAGTATGATTGAAGCCCTCGATTTGCAAGATGTGACGATTGTGGTGCAGGATTGGGGTGGGTTGTTGGGCCTCAATGCGGTGCGCGTCATGCCGGAGCGATTCAAGCGGCTGGTGATTATGAACACGGGACTACCCACCGGAGAAGAACCCATGCCGAGAGCATTCAAAATGTGGCAGAAGGCGTCGCAGGAGATGAATGATATGCCGGTGGGCGATGTCATCAATGGCGGCACGCAAACCGAATTATCGCCAGAAATCATCGCCGCTTACAATGCTCCCTTCCCCGATGCCCGTTATAAAATGGGCGCTCGGATTTTCCCGATGCTGGTCCCCACTGCGATGGAGATGCCCGGTGCGGCTGAAATGAGAGCTACTCGCAAAGCCCTCTCAAAATGGGATAAGCCTGCGCTCGTCATGTTCTCCGATAAAGACCCCATTACCCGCGCCGCCGGGCCATTTTTCCGCCAGCTTATCCCGACTGCGAATGACCAGCCGGAAATTACGATTGAAAGCGCGGGGCACTTTTTGCAGGAAGATAAAGGGCCGGAGATTGCGCAGCACATCATCGCGTTCATGGAGCGAACGTCGTGAAAGAAAAACTGTGGTCGATGCTGGGCGATTTGCCGCCGCTATTCACCCCCGACATCTCTATCATCCGCACCATTCGCCGCGAAGGTTTCACGATTGAGCACTTCCGGTTCGATAATGGGGCCGAAGCGACGGTGTACGGCTATGTGCTGGTGCCGGAGAAGTTAGATGGTCCCGTGCCGGGAATTTTATATAATCATTTTCATGGCGGAAAATACTTCATTGGAAAAGATGAACTCTTCCTCGACCACATCACTGAACCGGCCTTTGGTGTTCAACTGGTGAAGCTGGGTTATGTCGTGTTGTGCATTGATGCCTATGGCTTTGGTGAGCGGCAGACTCAGGGGCCAGTCGGAGAGCGCGAAGCCGGGCAGCAAACCGAACTGTCATTATTCAAAAAATTCCTGTGGGAAGGCAAAACATTGTGGGGCATGATTGTGCGCGATGATCTGCTGGCGTTAAATGTGCTCCTGTCCCGCCCCGATGTCAATCCCTCCGCCATCATCACAATGGGCATGAGCCTGGGTGGGTCGCGGTCAACATGGCTGGCCGCCCTCGATGAGCGCATTACACACTGTGTTCCGATTGCCCAGATGACGCGCTATCAGGATTTTGACGCGGCGGGCAATTATGTGCTGCATGGCATTTATTATTACGTGCCGGGGATGCTGGCGGTGGATATGGGTGATATTGTGGCGTCGATTGCGCCGCGCCACCAGTTGATTTTGATTGGCGACAGCGATCCATTGTCACCCATTGAAGGTGTGCGGAAAGTCATCGACATCGCGACACAGGCTTACGCGGACTGCCCGGACCATTTTCAGGCAATTATTTATGAGGGTGTCGGGCATGCTTTCACCGATGAAATGCGCAATGATATTCGCCGCTGGCTGGCATCGCAGGTTTTTGCATTGCGGTGATGGGCATATAATGGTGGGATGGAAGAGACAATCACGAGGTGAGATGAATGCGACGTTTCCGTGATCCCCGGTCAAAAAAAACGGACAGCATGTATGCTGTCCCTACGATTATCCATGACTCCCGTAGGGACGCCATACATGGCGTCCGCCAGCCAACGCACCGGACTCATCAACTTTTACCCGCTTATTTTGTCAATGTGCAAAAGGGATTCCAGAAGTGCCTTCAGTGCACTTTGTTTTTCGTAGCCGGGGAATTTATTCTCCGGCGCAGCCCCACCCAAGTCTCCCCATTTATGGGGAGATGTCGCGCCAGCGACAGAGGGGAAAGAAGGCTGGAGCGTGGTATCACCCTACTCTTCCTCATCACCCTGCTCCTTTTCCCCACCGCCACCCACGCGCAGGATGACCCGACCATCATCGTTGATGGCGACTGCACGCTGATTGACGCCATTCTCGCCGCCAACAGCGAAACGGCACAGGGCAATTGCCCGGCAGGCCAACCGGGCCGTGACATCATCCAGCTTGAGGTTGATGTCGAATATGAGGCCGCTTATGGCAATTCACGCTATATTGGCGGTGCGCAATCCGCCCTGCCCGACATCACCACGCCCATCACCATCCGCGCCGGGACAGGCAACGAAATCAGCGGCAACAGCACCAATTTCCGCATCATCCACGTTGACCAGAGCGGCAAATTGACGCTGGAAGGCATCACCGTCAGCGGCGGGCGTGTGGAGCCAGTAGAACAGGCCGGGGCGGTTGGCGGCGGGATTCTGGTCAATTCCAATGCCGAACTGGAACTCATCGACTGTATCATCACCAACAACGCCATTCAGGGCACACCCGGCAACGAATCATTCATCTTTGATGCCAACGGCGCGGGTATCTTTGCTGCCCCTAACAGCACCGTTTTCATCACCAATTCGACCCTCATCGGCAACGTGGCACAGGGCGGCGATAACAGCGGTGATGGTCAGGGTGGGGCCATTTACAGCATGAGTCCGTTGACGATTACTAACAGCGTCATCAGCAATAACATTGCCCGCGGCGGCGATTATGAGGGCGGCGGTGGCGCTGGCGGTGGCATCTTCGCCGAAGACACGCTCAGCATTACCAACACCGAAGTCATCAATAACAGTGTGCAGGCCATGAGCGGCGATGGTCGCGGCGGCGGCATTGTTGGTATGTCCGAAATCACCATCTTTGACAGCCTCATCAGCCGCAATACGGCGCAGGGGCTGGTCGGCAACAGTCAGGGCGGCGGCATCATGAGCTACGATGAATTGTCGATCACCAACAGCACCGTCAGCGAGAACATCGCGCAGGGCTACATCGACGGCTTTGGCGGCGGCATCTGGTATGAAGACGCGCTGACCATCCTCAACAGCACCGTCAGCGAGAATATCGCGCAGGGCGATACCGGCGCAGGGTTAGGCGGCGGCGTAAGTGCCCGTCCACTGGCGATTACGACCTTCGACCATGTGACGCTCATCAACAATATCGCTACCACCGGCGGCGATGTCATTTTCATTCACGAGATTTCGCCCTATCCGCTGACCGTCACCAACAGCATTCTGGCCTCCGAAGGCGACATGATGGATTGTGCACGGGGCGAGGACATCGGGCCGGAAGCGTTCTCCATCCTGAACAGTCTGGGGCTGGCGGGTGATGTCACCTGCACACCGGAGTCGATTGTACTCGGCACAGATATTGACCCCGAACTGCGTGATAACGGCGGAACCCATCCCACCCACGCCCTGCTGGACCGGAACGATAACCCGGCGGTAGATACCGCATCGGAATGCACCCTGCTGGTGGACCAGCGCGGCACTCAACGCGACGATGAGTGTGACATCGGGGCATACGAGTTGGAGTGACTCTTGTAACGATGCGGGTTAAGTTGAAAAAACGGAAGAATCCCTAAAATGTGGGGTGGTAATTCGGCCCCCTATCCCTAATTATTTAGGCATGAGAGATATTGAGAGGATGCATTATGTCACGGCATGCCATTTTCATCGGGATTGGGTTGGTGTTAGGATTAATTTCAACCAGTATTGGCTTAATAAATGGGCAAGAGTGGAGTGGTTTCTGGCTAAATCTTGGCACTGAATTTCTTGGTGCTGTGATGATTTACATCAGTGGTTTCCTGATCATTGAACGCTGGGAAAAGCAGCGGGAAGAGGAAAGGAAACATGAAGCCGAGAAAAAGAAACTGTTACATGATTTTGGCAGTCGTATCAACGAGGATGCACGACGCGCAGCCGAGAGAATTAGCTCTATGCGTGATTTTCGGGTCTATGAGTTGACTGGACAAACTTTTTTTAGAGGAGCAGACCATACCGGATCAGAAATCATCGGATTCAATTTGGAATCCGTGCATTGGAACAGTGTGATTTTTAAAGATGCCGTTCTCACTCATACACTTTTCAATGGAGCCATTTTGCAGGGCGCTATTTTCAAGGGGGCGAACCTGAGTCATACAGAGTTTAGAGGTGCTGACTTGACTGACGCTGTTTTCCACGGCGCTAAAAATACGGACACTGCGATCTTTGATGAATATACAATTATGCCTAATGGTGAGCCGTATAACCCAAGAACTAATCACATAAAATCATATTCTCAGCCTTCGGTAAAGTTTAGTGAAAATCCGTTCTACAAGTAAACAATAACTTGGAATACAGTAAAGGATATGGGGGTCATAGTTTACAATTTTAGAACTTGATACCCAGTTCTCTAAGTAATCCAATGGTGTTTGTCCACTTGACATCATAGTGTTCACATAATTCAGGTATGCCTAACTTCTTATTCCGATTCTCTTCTGTCACTACCACACAATCGTGATTTTTTGCAAGTGCAAC
>JAKEEQ010000441.1 GCA_022616515.1 Chloroflexota bacterium
CTCATTTACTCAAACGCATCTTGTACACACGCTTTAGCATTGATGTTCAGTCTTTTCAATGGGATGCTGACGTTGCTTTTTAATTTCACATAGAGCGTACCGTATCGGTTTTCTTGCTTAATCAGGACGGTGTGCTGGTTAGCCAAGATGATAATTATCCAGTGAAAGGCCATTCCCCAACCAGCACCTGGCAAGCAGGTACTTTGTACTTTGATGTACACGTTTTGCCGCTGGCTCATCTGCTGCCGGGCGAGTATGAATTGGGGATAAAGGTGTACCACTACAACGAGGGGCAGATCACGGATATTCCCCTTCAGGAGTGCGTCACCGACTGTTCGTTTTTTCCCTACACCTCGATTATCGTTGAGTGAACCCGTCTGTTCACGGACGAACTGCTCAAATTGTTGCATGTCGAGGAAATTAGCTGCCACCCAGCACCGAATAAAACACCCGGTCTGCTCCGTTTTTCAGCAGGGCATCTGTAATTAACCCGCGTGACGGCTTATCAATCAGCACGATAATATTGCCGCCGCGACCACCGCCGGACAGCTTGGCTCCTCGTGCTCCGGCCCGCAGCGCCAATCGACATAATCTATCCATCAGGTCGTCGGAAACCGTCAGCCGTTTGAGCAAGCGATGATTTTCGTTCATCATTGGTCCCAATGCCTCCACATCTCCGCTTTCGATTGCCTTCCGCGCTTCGCGGCTGATGTGCCCGATGCGGTTGAATATCCGCTCTACCCGGCGCGGGTGTTTTTCATAGAGAAAGCGCACATCGCTGACGGTGACTTTAGTGGGAGTGCTGTGCGGGAGGTTGGCGACCAGCAGATGAATCGGGCGGGCGATGGTAACAAACTCAATAGGCTGGTTGCGGACAAAATAGATGGGTTTTTCGTAGCAGATTACCGTGTTATCAATGCCGCTCGGTGTGCCATGATGCATTTTCTCAACTTCGTAGACAATGCGGTTCAATTCATCATCCGACAACGGCATCCCCAGCGCGGCACTCAACGCGCGTCCAATGGCGGCGCTGACCGCTGCCCCGCTGCCAAATCCAGATTTTTGTGGGATGGATGACTTCAGTGAGATAGTCATATCGGGAACAGGTTGGCCGAGTTTTTCCAGAACCAGCCGCGCCGTGACAATCAGCCCGTTTTCTGAGCCTTCCTGCGGCCTCAAAAAACGAAACTCACGCTGCACCTCCGGCAATACAATCCGAAATTCACCATTTCCCGGATAGATTTCGGCCTCGGCGCGAATCGAGGTCAGTGGCACGGCGATGGCAGGTTGACCGTGTACCACTGCATGTTCTCCGAAGAGGATAATTTTGCCTCCGGCATAGCCTGTCGCAATCGGTTCGCTCATTTTTACAGGACATATAACAGGACGAAAATCATGATACCCCACATCCCAATCGCCATTTGCAGGGGGCGGTCTTCATACAACACATCGGTCGGGTCGCCACCCATCCCCAAACGGTGAATGACGAATAGATAGCGGAACAACGCATAGTACACTACCGGAACCGTCAGCAGCATGTATTCAGGTTCCACCAGTGCCGTATCGGATTCGGTGGCATACAGTGCATAGGCAATCGATGTGCTCGTCACCACCAGCCGCAGCAGGTCATCCAGCAGCGGCAGATTGTAGCCCTTGTAGGTGTCGCGAACTTTAGCGGCGTCATCTTCCAGCAGGATAAGCTCCTGACGGCGTTTGCCCACCGCCAGAAACAGCGCCAGCAAGCCCACACACACATATAACCACGGCGAGAAATTGGTGACGTTAATCACCACCACTCCGGCAATGGTCCGCAGCACAAACCCCGCCGCGATGATGAACACATCAATCAGCACCACATTCTTCAGTTGAAAACTGTACAGAAGCTGCATGACAAAATACGTCAGCAGTACAACCGTCAGCGGCAAACTGATTGCCAGCGATGTACCCAGCGCAATCACCGGCAGTATAATCGCGGCAGTGGCTGCCATTTGGATCGGTAGCTGCCCGGCGGGCAGCGGGCGATTCTTCTTCCTGGGATGCAGCCGGTCGCGCTCAATATCCACAATGTCGTTGATGAGATAGATGGCGCTGGCGGTCAAAGAAAACAGGATAAACGCAGCAATGACACGTCCAAAGGCTTCGGCTTCAAGCAGTTGGCGGTCGAACAATAAGCCTGCGAACACGAAGGCGTTTTTCGCCCACTGTTTGGGTCGCATCGTGCGAAGAAGCCCGCGCACAGCGGTCATAAAATCTACGGATTCGGATGTCGTCGTTGTCAACGAAATATTTCTTCCCATGTCAGTTGTCGGAGTCTGTGGCGATTATAGCATGACTGAATGAGAGGAAAATCCTTGATTAGGTTGTCGTTTGTATTGCGCCATGTGGTTCTGTACAATAGGGCACTGCTGAGATTTTTCAGGGTGACGAGGAGCTTTATGCCAAAAGCACTTATACTAACTATTGTGCTTGGTGAGTGCCGCCCGGCAATATTCTGTACTCGTCAAGCGGCATATAATATTGCTATTGCTGACTGTCGAAGCCAACCAGTGCTCGAAAGCGCGGATCATCTCGAACAAAACTGAGGTCCGGGTCTTGACGTGCCCATTCAAGTAATCCCGTCCCCTTTACCTGCTCCAGATGGCTTAGAGCTGCCTCAGTGTTACCTGCAATACTTTCGAGACAAGCCAGATTATAGTGGTTAGGTGCAGGTATAAGAGAACGTGCTTGGTGAATATACGACTTTGCTAGTTCAGCTTGTTCCAGTTGACGATGAATCGCCCCCAGTGCAAGCAAGACTACAATATTTTGCGGGTCCAGTTTATGAGCATCCAGAAATTGTTTCTTGGCATCAGTTAGTCGTTCTTGTAAACGATAAAGGACGCCTAGATTAGCATGTGCTGGGGCATATTTTGGATCAATCTCAAGAGCTTTTTTATAAGAGCTTTCTGCTTGCGGGTAATCCTCCAACGAAATATATAAATTACCGAGATTTACATATATGATGATATGTTTAGGATCAATCTCAAGTGCTTTTTCAAAAGCGCGTTGCGCCGCTGGGTAGCCTCCCATAGTGCGATGCAGAACACCCAGATTAATATGCGCTAAAGTAAGTTTAGGGTCAATCTCAATGGCTTTTTCGTACGCGCGTTGCGCTGGGAGATAATCCTCCATAGCAAAATATAGATTACCGAGATTATTATGTATGTGGGCATTTAAAGGGTCAATTTCGAGGGCATTTTCTAGGACATTTTGGGCTTCTGAATACTGTCCTGTGGTATGATACAGAGCACCTAAGTTATTATGTGCATATATTCCATCTACTTTGTACTCTAGGGCTGTCTCGTACGCTTGAATTCCTAGTGGAGATTTAGAAGGTTGGCCCTTATCATCAGTGCCTACTTTCCATCCAATATCCGCAAATGCCCTGCCAAGTTTTTCGCTTAACTGCTGCGGTAATGGTGTTATTAAATTTGCGGCTTTATTAAAAGTGTCGAACGCAAGTTCGTATTCTTCTCGCCAAAAAGCCATTGTACCCTCAAGATAAAGTTGCAAAGCTTTTTGCTCATCTTCATATTTTTGTAGCCGCACCTTTTCACCAAGTTCCTTCACAAGGGTTTCAGCGTACTTAAGTTGTTCAGGCTCCGAACTAAAATATTGAGTGGAAAATACACTTGTATTCTCAATTGCCCTGGCAATTTGACGCAGTGCGTCCTGCATGTCGTCCGATACGAGTAATTCTTGATTTTTAATAACCGCAATTAGATTGTAGGCGAAATAAGTATCATAGACCAGACCCGGCAATAATCCCTCATACAACAACTGCCATGCTTCGCTTTCATCCAACCAGAGAAGATGATGCAAATGCCCAAGATAGAAGGTTTTCCATTGCTGACTATTCAAACGGTCTGCGAAGGTTGGTAACTTTTCTTCCAGTGCTACTCGCTCATTCGTATAATAGCTAACAGCGCGTTCATGAATCGTTTTCACTGCGGGCCGCCGGACAGGGGCTTGTAGATACTCATTCACAAAACTACTAGTACTATCATGCAGTTTCATATCTTCTACCAAGATGAACGAGTATTTTCGTTCAAGGTCGCTCAGTGTTCTTTCGAGGTTAACCGTTCCCAGCATGTGGGCTAATAAATCAGCATCCCGGTGATACGCAAGGGCTAAAGCATAGACCATTTCTTGATTACTTTCTGCCATGCAGTGCATCAATAAACGTTCAGTCATGGCATTGACGATAGCCGATGGTGTGCGCTGTTCTGGCAAGCCACTTACGATTTCTTCCAGACTCTTGCCTTCTTTCCATATGGCGGCGGCCACGCGGACAGCAAGGGGTATACCAATTGTCGCATGATGGATAGCTGCAGCAGATAATTCATCTAATTTGCGTTTCGGGACTTGCCACCTAAAATATTCACTCACATCGGCCTTACTAAACTCACTCAGCGGCACGACATGTAAGCCCTTCGGAAATTGGGCTCGATAGCCTGTGAAGAATTCATTACCCAGTCTTCTGCTATCAGCAAGGTTTTGTTGTCCGCTAATAATCCATATCAGATTATTGCGTGTATCTTTGATCACCTCACGCAACCAGTAATCAGCCCTATCAACAATTTCATAGGTATCTAAAAAGATAACAATTGGTTTTCTCTGTGCTGATTTGCGGATACCTTCCGCTAAATGGCTGGCGATTTTCTCATGTGGTGAGATAAATAATTCAAACTCCGCGTCGCTCAGCTCTCGATTGAGCATGCGACGCGCACTTGCCAAAACACCTGCCCCAATATCAACCACATCACCCAGAGGTTTTTCAGTTACATTTGATGGGACACCCGTACCATAACGGATAATCTCCGCAATACCCTTTACCCCTAAATCTCGTAATTTTTTTGGCATTTTCATCTGGTTCACCGGATTGGTTGAGTGCACCATTAACTTTCTGTTCAACTTCTTGTCGTTGAGAAAGCGCCTCTTCATAGTCAGAAAAATGTGACTCGAAACCTAAATCACGGAATTCACTATAAATATGCCGGAAGACCGTTTCTGGCGATACACTTTCACGAATCATCAAGCTGCTGTCGAGATTCTTGCGTTGTTCCCAATCTAACCATATTGTCCTGAAATGTCCAGCATACGGTTTTTCGTCAGTCACAATCTGTCTGAATCGATGCGCCAATCTGGATTTGCCCATCCCTCCATTGCCATACAACAAAAAGATTGTCACCCACTCGAATTGGTTTTGGCGCAATAAGCGAGAAAGCCAAATCCGTCTCTTAAGCACTGCTTCGAGAGCTTGTCTAAATAGCTTTTGCTCCTCGGCCCGACCTAAGAATAGGTCGTCATTTTGTTCAAGTTCGAGCATCGTGGTACTCCTAAAAACAGCTATCGGTTAGGGACTAAGCAGCAGATTCCTGTGACAAATTTGAATGTAATAATATCACAGTCTATTAGCAAACGCGAGAAGGTGGCTCCAACGGCATAATTTAATTTGTAGAGTTTGTATTGTGTTATGTGGTTCTGTACAATAGGGCACTGCTGAGATTTTTCACGGATGATGAGGAGCGGTATGCCAAAAGCGCTTATACTGGCTGTATTGGTGATATTGTGTGTGACCCCCGTCAGCGCACAATCTGACCTTCTGGATGGCAAAGTCGTCCTGTTCGCTGTTGATAACGGCGAGTCCGCACCCTTTAATCATGATGACAGCGGTGCCTCAAAATTAGCTGGTTTGCTCATCCGGCAGGGGGCGACGGTTGGGATGGTCAACTGGTCGCTCGAACTTCCACCCGTTGATTTGATTGTTCTGGCAGGTCCCACCCGCGATTATTCGGGCGGACAGGTCGCCCGGCTGTGGCAATATGTGAATAACGGCGGGAGTTTGCTGGTCCTCGCCAATCCACCGGATTTCAGTGGGCGTGCGCTGCGACAGGATGCCGGGTTGTTTGAACTGCTGTGGCAGGATTTCGGGCTGCGCATGAATGATGAGGTGCTCATCAATCCGCCGGATGGCGTTTTACCATCCCCACCTGCTGAGGTACCGACCACCGAAAATGAAGGAACTCCGCAACCAACCTCTACCCCCGAACCACTCGACCCATCCATCCTTATGCTCGATGGGCTGGTGGCGCTGGATGCCGCCCATCCCCTGCTGCTGAACGTAGACCCGTCGGGGATGTACATGCACACAGCCCGTCCGGTCGAGGTGACCGGCAGTGCCTTCACCATGCTTGGCACAACGGAGTTAATTTACGCCGAAGGTAATGTGCGCGAACTGATGCGTAACAATCAATATTTTTTCGATCAGGTCGTTGACCGGGGCCAGCTTAACCATCCGGTTTCCGGGGCGGCGGAACTCAATGCATCACGGGTGGTGCTGGTTGGCAATGCGGCGCTCGTCGCTAACGGCAGTGGATTTCTAACGTCGCCGCCGGGCAGTGATGCGTTTGTATGGCCGGATAATGTTCGTTTTGTGATGAATGCCATCTACTGGTTGTTGGAAGTGGATATTCCCGACGTGCTGGACTTCCCGGAGCCAGCCGCCATCGGGACGCCGACACCAACACCATCACCCACACCTGAAGTTACTCCTACGGAGCAAACGTAATGACCCGCAATCGCTTGATCTTGTTGACAGTATGCTTGCTGGGCATCAGCGTGTTGTTCAGCCCATCTGCCGAAGCCGATACGCCCACCCAAGAGAGCGGCCTTGCTGGAAAGACGATCTATCTGGCGCTGGCGAATGGCGAGATTAGCCTGCTGGATCGCGAAGACACCGGCGCATCTCGACTGGCGGCGCTGCTGGTGCGTGATGGTGCTGATTTCGACATCGTGAACTGGCAGCTTCCCATCCCCGACGACGCCGACCTCGTGATCTTGATGGCCCCCACCACCGCTTATGATGGCAGTCAGACCGCTACCCTGTGGACTTATGTCAATGGCGGCGGCAGTATCATGGTAGCGAATGATGCCGGGGGTGGTCTTGATGCGCGTTCGGCACTGGTCGATTTGCTGTGGAATCGCTTCGGCATTCAAATTCAGGGCGTTTACCTGCTCAGTGAAGGCAGCGAAACACCGGAGGTCGTAGGGCCACTGACAGCGGTTCAGGATCACCCGGTGCTGAACAATGTCGATCTGGCAACGGTCACGATGGATGGGGCCTGCGCCATGACAACCGACGTCCTCGTGCCGAGCAGTGTCGAGGTCATGGCGCTGGTACACACCACCGGGGAACTTTACGGTGAAAGCGATACACGCGCCTACCAGCGTGACGGCGTGTTTGAATACAACATCGGCCCCGACATTGCCATCGGTGAACATACCGTGCTGGCCGTCTCCGAAAATTCGCGCACCGGGTCGCGGGTGCTTGTGGTGTGTGATGGCAGCATCGCCCGCAATGACACCGGCTTGACGACGTCGCCACCCGGAACATCGCGTTTTGTGTATCCGGGCAACGTTCAACTGCTGGTCAATTCGGTGTACTGGCTGCTGAATGCCAACCCGCCTGTTCTGCAATTTGATGCCCCGGCCCCAACCGCCACTCCGACTGTTACACCATCACCCACACCGGAACCATCACCCACTGAAGAAGAGAGTGCTGATTCTGAATCATGAAAAAACTACTGTTTTTCCTGCTACTGCTGGCGCTGGTCCCGATTGGCCGCGCTCAGGAAGACAATGGGCGCATTATTGTTGGCTTTGTGGAGGGGCATGGCGCGGGTGGTTATCGCCTGAATGATACGTCTGGTTTTTCGCGCCTGACAGTCATGATTAACGATGTTGGCGGTATCGTGCGCGAGGTAACACTGGGCGAACCCATCAGCGAGGAAATCGACGTGCTCATCCTGCATGGCCCCAAAACGGCGCTCTCTGAGGGTGAAATCGCCCGTATCTGGATTTATTTGCAGCGCGGCGGTGATCTCCTTGTGCTCAACGACTCGCCGCCCAATCAGGGCCTGCCGGGTCGCAGCGGGTTAAATGAGTTGCTCTGGGAAGATTATGGCATTCGCTGGCGAGACGACATCATCGCCGAAGCATGGTGGTCTGAAGATACACTTGCCACCGTCAGCAGCCGCAGTTTTCGCAACCAGCCCCAGCGTAAAGCCGCTCTCACCGCTGAGCCACTGCCAGATAACCCATTGACCGACGCTTTGCTGCAATATAATTTACCCGTGTATTACTGGCATGGTCGCTCGCTGCAACTGCGCCAGCCTGCTTTTCGCGGCGATCCTGTGCCCATGCTGCAAACGATTGGCACACCTTACGGTGAAACAACACCGCGTGGCCTTCCTGAACTCAATCTGGGACCAGATACGCTGGGCGTGATGACGCTGGGGGCTTATGTGCAGGACCGTCGCACGGGTGCGCGAATCGTGGTGATTGGCGACAGTGACATGTTCAAAAACGGCTATGGTCTTGAATACGTCAGTGGTAATGAAGTCCTGCCGCTGTTTCCCGGCAACGATTTGCTGGCACGGCAGCTTGTCAATTGGCTGTTAACGGGTGAAACGCAGGAACTGGCGATTGATAACCGCTATGTCCAGTCGCCCATCGACGGGTTCGAGGCTGGCTGGGAGCGGCTAAACACGGTGGTTGATGATACCACGCAGGATGGTATTGACAGATTGGTAGTAGCCCGCAGCGACCGGCGCTTTTACTTCCTGCTAGAAGCCCCGGCACTGGATGAGGCGTCCAGCTTCTTGATGACCTATACCAGCGGCGACAGCGAATTTTCGGTGGTCTACGAGATAGGCGGCGGAACGGTTGAAGTCATTGAAGGTACACAGCGCACATCGGTTGAAACCCCGCAGTATGCCATCGGTGAGATATTTGAAGCGTCGCTGCCCCTGCAAATCCTCCCGCGCCAGTTTACCATCACCGAAATCTGTCTGGTCACCGATGAAGCCTACTGCGCTGAAACGAACATCACCAGCATCGTCGCGTCTGGTATGGAGATGCGCGGCAAACACGTCATGGCCGGGCTGCCGCTGGTGCGCGTTTTGAGCACCAATGGTGATGTCCTTCAGGCCATCCCGCAGGCCGATGCCCCAAACGTCCTTAATGTCAATTTTGGTGAATTTCTGAGTGTGCTGGAGACGAGCGAGGACGGCACATGGCTGCATGTTGGCGTTGATGGGCAAACTGGCTGGATACCGGCCAGCGATGTCCAGCCACAATCCGGGACTTCTGAAGAAGTGGAAGAAGCAGATGGCGGGCAGTGACCCCACCGTTTTTTCACTCGCCGTAACGGTCAATAAAGAATTTGGCGTAAAATTGCGGCCATTCCGCGCCGGGGGCCGTCGCTTGTAGCTGGCGGTCGGCTGTCACGATGAGATAGATGAGTTCGCTTTTGGTGAGGTTGGGTGCGCCGATTTTCTCACGCAGTTTATCGATCAGGTGATTGGCGTACCACATCGGCCATTCAGGGTCAATGCCATCGGTATCGATAAAGGCGGCATGATGGGCATGGCCTGTTGATTCAAAAAGCTCCGACAATTGGACCATTAAATTGCTCATTCAAACACTCCAGGCAGGGCGTTGTATATAAACGCAAAATGTGAATTGCAGGGGGACAATTCCATATTTAACATTTTGCGTTATAAGTATAGTCTAACAAAAAAGGCGGCTGTGCGCCGCCCATTGTTTACTGATTCTTGGGGATAATGGTTACCCTACGCCGAGGCCCTTCGCCCTCACTCTCGGTGGTGACATCTGGATTTTCGCGCAGAGTCATATGGATAATACGGCGCTCGTTGGGCGACATCGGGGCCAAATAAACCGTACGGCTTTTCTGCACAGCCTCTTCAGCCTTGCTGCGGGCCATCTGTTCCAGTTGAATTTCCCGCTTGGCCCGGTAATCTTCGACATCAATCGAAAACTCTGCACGTGATTGAATGTCACGGCTGGCAATCAGGCGTGTGAGATATTGGAGGGCCGACAGGGTTTCGCCACTGCGCCCAATCAAACGCCCCAGATCATCCCCGCGAATATGCAAAAGCCAGGGGATTTCGATCTCGTGTGCGCCATTTTCGACGATCCGCTCAACGACGATTTGCGCATCGACCTTCATATGCTCAAGCAGTTCGCTCAGCGTTTCGGCTCCAACACGCACACCTTCGGGAATGTCGTCTTCATTCTCGACCGCGACCGTCACGCGGCGAGGTTCGATCTTTTCGAGTTCTTCGCGCAGGCGGCGTTCTTCCTCACGGCGATCCGAACGATCCCTGCCGCCTCGTTGATCACCACCGCGCCGGTCACCGCGTTCACCTCTGAAGTTGCGCCCACCGCTGCCACGACCGCGGCGATCCCCCCGATCTCCGTCCCGGTAAGTTTGGCGTCTTCCCCCATCATCCCGGTCACGGCGCTGTTCTTGACGGGGTTCCTCGCGTTCCTGTGTCGTCTCCTCAACCGACGAGACGAACTGTGGTCGTTCGCTGCGAGGAGGAACCACCGTGGTCAGGCGAACCAGAGCCTCTTTAGAACCAAGCCCCAGAACACCTCTGGACGGTTCTTCTATAATCTCGACAATCACATTTTCTCGCGCAACATCAAGTAGCTGTAAACCCTTTTCAATGGCTTCCTCGATATCTGCGCCTGAAGTTTCAACCGTACGCATAGCTTATTTCCTACGTTGTTTTTTCTTCCGCCGGTTGCGGCTGTCACTGGATGTTGTTGTTGTTTTCTTGCTGCTACTGCTGCTGGTAGTCCGCCTGGGTTTATCAGTGATGCGCGTATCGACGATCCCCTCTTTTAGCCGTCGGGTTGCTGTATCTGCGCCAGCGGTTGCTTCTACAAGTCGCCCTGCTACAGCAGCTTTAGCGGGCTGTTCCTCTTCATCTGCTTTCGGACGGCCAATCAACCGTCCAAAGTCAGTACGACCCATCGCTGCATATTGAATGATACCAATAATATTGGATGTAATGAAGTATATCGACAACCCCGAAGAATAACTTAGTGCAAGAAAACCAAAGAAGAACGGCATGAAGGTCGTCATCTGGCGGGTCATCTGCGCTGCCTGATCGGCTGCTTCTTGCTGGGCATCTTTCTTCTTGCCACCCGGTGTTGTGGTTGGTTTGTTTTTCGGGGTGCTGGGCATAATCAACTTCTGTTGGAGCAGGCTGGTAATTACCACCAGAATCGGCAGCACGTAGTATGGGTCTGGCAGGGCCAGATTCAGCCACAGCCACTGATTGTTCAATGGAACCAGACCATCCAGACCGCTAATCAAAATGCGATGCTCAAGACCGAGCAGGTCACTCGGTGTCGAGGCCAGTGCTGCCACGATAGCCCGCCACAAACCGATGAAAATCGGCAGTTGGATGAAGATCGGCAAGCAGCCTGCCAGCGGATTGACGTTGTTCTCGCGATACAGTTCCATCTGCTTTTGCACAAGGACTTCACGGTCATCCTTGTACTCTTCTTGCAGAGCCTTAAGTTTTGGCTGGATTTCCTGCATTTTCTTCATCGAACGCTGCTGGCGAAGCGTCAACGGCAGAATCGCCATACGGACAATGACGGTAAATCCGGCAATCGTCAGGACGATATTCTCGTCCAGCAGTTCATACAGAATCAGCAGAAGGGTGGTAAATGGATTGATGATTATGTCAAACATCAGTTGTCTTTCTCTTCGTACTTATATTCCCAGAGCCGTTCACCATCACTGACGCGCAGAGCGATTGCCACGTGGTCGGTCTCTTGCGTGCCTAATACGACAGCAGGTTCGCCGTCAATGTCGGTAATAACGATATTCGTCAGGAATTTTTGTTCAATATCATCATAGCGCCAAACATAACTCTGGTCATCCAGCCCTAAGGCGTAGACAGTTTTATCCTCAGAAGGGATGATGAGCGTGCGGTCAACAATAACCGGGCTGGTACGCAGGGCTTCCTGACTGATTTGCTGTTTCCACAGCTCGGTAAGACCGTCATCGGTCACTTCCAGCGCATATAGATAACCATCGAGGTCACCAAAATAAATCACGCCCTCATCCAGGGTTGGTCCGGCCCAGACCCATCCTTCGGTGTTGTATTCATCAACGATATTGCCGTCGAAGTCTACGACAAAGACCACTCTATTCAGGGTGCTTACGTACAGTTGGCGGCGTTCCTCATCCAGTGTCGGCTGACCGGGAACGGCTCCGGCGAGTTCAAGCTGCCACAACAGGCCCCCTGTATCAGCATTCAGGGCATACAGACGCTTGTCCAGTGCGCCGACGAACAGGGTTGGCTGTCCTTCATAGCCATCTTCCACATAGATAGGCTGGCCCCATACACTGTGATCGGTATCTTCAAAGCTCCACAGGATTTCCGGGTCGCCGCTGGTTTCTGTGTCCAGTGCAAAAATACCACGTTCTGTGCCAAAATACACATGTCCATCGCCGACTTCGGCGGCGGCAATCACCCGATCACTGGAACCAAAATCGAAAAACAGGAGACTGGCCCGTTCTGGTTCATAGACCCAGCGTGTTTCGCCGGTTTCGCGGTCGATAGCGTGGAAACGACCATCAAAGTCGCCGACATACACATTGCCATCATCAATGAAGGCAGGGGCGTAAAAGTCTGCCCCGTTATATTCGTAAATCCAGTTGCGGGATTTGTCAGGATTGAGGCTGGTGACGGTCTTGCGGTAGGAGACGATAATCGTCTCATTGTTGTCATCAATGGCGATTCCCGGCCAGGTTTCGCCGCCGTCGGTGCCACAGGCGCTGATGAAAAGCACCAAAAGCACCAATAAACCAGCCGCCCAAAAGCGTTTGTTCAAATTACTTCACTCCAGATTAGTGTTTGTGTTTATGGGGTACAGGGTCGTAGCCACCGGGACTGAGAAAGTGACATCGGGCGATGCGCTGCGTCCCCAACCAGACTCCTCTAAAAAAGCCGTGTTCTTCGATTGCCTGATAGGTGTAATGTGAGCAAGTCGGATCGTAACGGCAGCCAGAGGGAACGGCTGGAGATATAAAGCGCTGATAGAACCGGATAAATCCTAAGGCAATAGCTTTCATGGATGGGTCCTCACTTTAAAAGTTGTGCACATCGCAAGGTGTCTGCCACCGCCTCATCGACTTCACTGAACGACTTCCCAACAATGGGATGCCGTGCAATGAAGACCATATCAAAGCCGCTGTTCAGCGACGGGTGGTGCTGGCGAATCGCCTCGCGCAGTAAGCGGCGGATGCGATTGCGCACGACTGCCTTGCCTAAACGGCGGGCCACAATCAGACCATATCGATTGTGCGCCAGGCCATTTGGACGATAGCTGAGTACGCACAACCGATGTAAGCAGGTTCGGCCTTCAGCACGCAGCAACGCGAAATCATTGCGATGTCGCAGTCGCAGGTGACGCTGCACCTAGGCTTTCCAGTTGATCTTCTTAATGTGACCAAGTTTCACTGTCAGTTGGTGGCGGCCCTTATCACGACGCGACTTCAGGACTTTGCGCCCACCTTTGCTCTTCATGCGCTGGCGAAAGCCATGAACACGTAGGCGACGGCGTTTCTTGGGTTGCCATGTTCTCTTTGGCATTCTAATACATCCTTTACGCTAGTTTGCTGTAGATGGTTGTTTAAGAGGTGGCACGGGAGCCACCGCAACCATCACATTTATCGTCGAACCTTGAACCCAAGCAGTATAGCGGACAGGCTGGCGTGAGGTCAAGCGTTATCCGTCGTCGGTGGGGGCTGAGGGGTGTCGAAAATTGTCATTTCCGTTTACGTCTGCCGATCATCATTGGATAGCTGACCGTCTCAAACACCCAGCGGATGGGCGCACCAAATGGTATGCGTCTGCTGCTCCTGGTATACGCTTCAATAAGCTTCACCAGAATCGCGAGGTTTAACGTCAGCACGAGATAAGTCATGGCAACCACGTTATAGGTCTCAAAGAAGCGAAATGTGCTGGCGGCTGTGGTTTGACCACGCCGGGTGATGTCCTCCACACCGAGTACGGCTACCAGTGACGTTTCTTTGAGCATGGCGATAAAATCGTTCCCCAGCGGCGGCAAAATAATGCGAATCGCCTGCGGCAGCATAATCAAGAGCATCGTATGGAAACGACTCAATCCCAGACTTCGTGCGGCCTCAACTTGCCCGCGATCAATGCTCTGGATGCCCGCTCGGAACACTTCGGACAGAAAGGCGCTGTAGGAAATCGCCAGCGCAACAATGGCCCGGTCACGATTTTCGATGTCGCGGGTGCGCGTCTGGGACCAGACCGTGCCTCTATCAAACACATTGGTGTCAATATCATTCTGGCGAAAAATCTCATCGCCGCCGATAGAGATAACCAGATCGTGTTTCTCCAGCATCCACTCCCCGGCGATGTTGAGTTGTTCAACCATTTTGGGTGTTAGTGACACGGCAACATATAAGACCAGTACCAGCGTTGGAATGCCGCGCACAATCTCGACATACAGCGTAGCGGGCTGATAGAGAAAAAAACTGTTGGAGAGCCGCATCAACGCCAGAGTGAGTCCCACCAGCAGCGCGATGCTGTAGGCCCATATCGCCACGTAAATCGTGACGTCAATGCCCTGCCGAACACTTTGCCATATGGTCTGGTAAACAACACTTTCTGACCATTCGCCATAGATATACACGATCAACTGAAGCATCGCCAGCAACCACCACGGGGCTTTGACCAGCCGTTGAATCAATAGATTGCGCTTCTGTGGGTTGGGGCGAGTGGGGGGAGGAACCTTTTCGACGTACATGCGACAGCCTGACTGGTGGGAAAGGAGGCGGAGACCTTAAGCCCCCGCCTTTTATACTAAGATTTTACTCGACCTGAGCGGGTTTGTAATCAAAGAACCACTTGTTGTAGAGAAAATCCAGATAGCCATCCTCTTTGATACTGGCGATACCTGCATTGAATGGCTCGACAAGTTCGCTGCCGATGGGGAAGATAATCCCGAATTCATCACGCGAGAGTGGCTCACCAACCAGTTTTACGGCGTCCGCTGTCGTGCTGACGAAGCCAGCCGCTGCCGAAGCGTCGGCGGGCAGGGCATCAATATCACCGGCGATCAATGCGGCGACTATGGTGCCGAAATCGTCATAAACGACCCGTTGTTCATCGGGGACAGCCCCTTCAGTGACGAAGAAGCCCGCCGTTCCCGCCTGCACACCCAGAATGAGGTCCGAATTGGCGGCCATTTCCTCTAGAGTGGTGAAGCGGTCTTCATCGGCGCGGACCAGCAAGAACTGGTCGAGGTTGATATAGGAGTCGCTGAAATCAACGATTTCCTTGCGTTCCTCGACGATGCTGATACCGGTGATGCCCATGTCGTAATCGCCCTGACCAACGGCGGGAATGAGGGCGCTGAAGCTGATCGTTTCATATGTCAGCGTGCAGTTTAACCGCGCACACAATTCTTCCATCATGTCATATTCATAACCCATCACTTCGCCGGTGGTTGGCTCCTCAAATTGGAAAGGCGTATAGAGATTTTCGACAGCAACCACAATTTCCTGTCCACCGAGATCGGGCAGGTCCTCGTACAATTCGCCTGTCGCGGCATTGTAATCAAAGAACCACTTGTTATAGAGGAAGTCCAGGAAACCATCTTCCTTCACACTGACGATATAGGCGTTTACCGGCTCAACAAGTTCGCTGCCGATGGGGAAAATCACACCGAATTCATCACGCGAGAGTGGCTCACCCACCAGTTTCACGGCGTCGGCGGTCGTGCTGACGAAGCCAGCCGCTGCCGAAGCGTCTGCCGGGAGCGCATCAATATCACCAGCGATCAGGGCGGCGACTATTGTGCCGAAATCGTCATAGACCACCCGCTGCTCATCAGGGACAGCCCCCTCGGTCACGAAAAAGCCCGCCGTTCCCGCCTGCACGCCCAGAATGAGGTCCGAATTGGCAGCTATTTCCTCAAGAGTGGTGAAGCGGTCTTCATCGGCACGCACCAGCAAGAACTGGTCGAGGTTGATGTAGGGGTCACTGAAATCGACGATTTCCTTGCGTTCCTCAACGATGCTGATACCGGTGATGCCCATATCGTAATCGCCCTGACCAACGGCGGGAATGAGGGCGCTGAAGCTGATCGTTTCATACGTCAGCGTGCAGTTCAGGCGGAAGCACATCTCATTGAGAAAATCATACTCATAGCCCATGACTTCGCCGGTATTGGGATTCTCGAACTGGAATGGCGTATACAGATTTTCAACCGCCACGACGATTTCCCGCCCTTCGAGGTCAGGCAGGTCGGGGTAAATGGGGCCAGCGGCCTGTGCTGGCATCAACATCAAGATGAGAAAAACGGCAACCATCATAACCGTGAAAAGTTTACGCTTATGCATCAAACAATCTCCTTTCATGTAAGAATGTCTAGTCTATTGCGGAAATGGTCTGCCCGCAACAAGTTTATTTCGTCACGCGGCGAATACCTCGCTGCTTGCAGCGGGGAGTATATCACGGGAGAGTTTGCCGGATGGCTTTAATGCGAAGTTAGCGATACTCTCGATATTTTTGGCGAAAATCCAATGATGGAAAATTATCACACGACTCCAGTGGGAAACAGGTAAAGAACGTTTTCGCATTGGCAGGATACGGTGCGTCCCGGTCAATTAATGCTTCTGGATTGTATGGCACATCGGCATCAATGTAGCGCTCTGGGATTTCCTCAAGGAAAACAACATTCTCTGTTTCGGTGGTTTGAAACAGGATGACATTGTCGTATGCTATCTCAAAACTCTGCTCTCCGACTCTGCTCTCAAATTGAATGCTGTCCTCGCTGAATGTGCAGGTTTCGTTGCGGGGCACGAGCGCACACATATGGACATCCACTCTATAGCCGTAAATAAATTCGAGAGCTTCATTGAGATGGCTGCTGCGCGGATTGGGCTGCTCGCTTCCTTTGAACAGCAGGCCCTCGTCGATAACCAGTAAGGTCGTATCAGGGTCAGGGTGAGGCACGGTCTCGATAATCTTTGCCAGCACACGCTGCCGCTCCATCGACAGTTCGGCATAATAATGATTTTGCAGCATGGTATCCGCAGTGCCTATGAAGGTCGTAGCAAAAATCCCTACCAACGCAATCGCCAGTCCGAAAGGTGCTCGCTGGCGGATGCCATAGAGAATAACAGCAATAACAAAAGCCGCACCGAGCGTTGCCGAGAAAAATACACGAAAGCCGCTGGCCCGCTCGGCAATGGGCAGGTTGTGTAAATAAGCCACGAACATGAAGACGATACCGCCCGCAACCAGTACCCCCAGCGATGTCCATGATAGGCGCTGTTCATCACGTTGCAGCAAATACCAGCTTGCCGCTACCACAAAGAGTGCCACCAACAGGGCCGTTCCGGTGACACGCACCGACTCATCCAGAAACTTAGCAGCGATCCACCAGAAGCGGATATGATCGGCGTAGAGTTGGGCTGTGATGTCTACAATCAAGCTCGGAATGGATTTATCGGAGAGCCGTTCATCAACTCGCCCGCTGACATAACCGCCCGTGCCCCGCGCCAGTAAATAGAGCAGTCGGGCCGACGCCAGCGCATACAGCGAATACCACAGTGCCGAAACACGGACAAAGCGGCGGTCAAAAAACACACGCCGTTCTAACCACCACATCAGCACCGGCACAAGGCCAAACACAGCATACAGGAGTTCATAAGTGAGCAGACTAACGATCTGAGCACTGAGAATAACCACCCACAGCCAGCGACGCGGCTCCTTCCAGTACAGCAGCAGACACCATACCGCTACCAGTCCCAGATTCAGGGCGAGTTGGATAGGCAGTGCCCGAAAATTGAAATAACCGTTGCCGATGGGATACACGATGAACAAGACTGTGACCGCCAGCGGGATGAATTTGCTGTCGGGAAATAGTTGTCGCAGTACAGCCAGAGTTAACAGACCGCGCAGGGCATTAAGGACTATCAGAGTCAGGTTGAAGCCAAACATGGAGGAGGTATCCAACTCGTAAGCAAAGACGTAAATCGCCCAGTGCAGCGGACGAGTCGCCCATTGTTCGGGGGCCGGGACGGCTGGGTCATCGGACACAATCAGATTGATGGCACTCCATCCCTCAAACAGCGCGATGGTGCGGTTTAAGCCGATCATGCTCCATAGCATGACAACCAGAAACAGGACAATCAAAATACTGAGCGTAAGATCAAACTGGCGACGATCTGACATGGTGTCCCTCAAGGCGCGGCGGGAAACTGAATAATTACTGGCAACACGAGTGTCCCGGTGGGGATTATAGGGGATTTTCGGTAGAATCGCAGGGACAAAAATGAACTTGTGAACCATTTTTGATCGAAGCAGGTAATATGCGTGAAAATACAGGAGTGGGTGATATGACTGATAAGAAGCAAATTGCATTTGTGTTGTACGAGGGTCTGACCATGCTGGATATGATTGGACCGCTACAGGTTTTCACCGGGATTGGTGACCCGTATCAAGCCGTTGTGGTTGCCGAAACCACTGAGCCGATGGATGTGAGCGGCGGCATTATGAAGTTTGCCGCGCCCTACACCTTTGATGACGTCCCAAATCCAGTAGGAATCATTGTGCCCGGCGGCGGGATGCCGACCATTCGGGCGATGGCGAACCAGCGCCTGCGTAAATATCTATTGGACAATGTAGATTCCACAGAGTTTATCGGGTCGGTATGTACCGGGGCATTAATTCTAGCAGCGGCGGGATTGTTGGAAGGCCGCGATGCCACCACGCATTGGGGCTATTACCCTGAGCTGGAGAAGTTTGGGGTTATCTACAAACGCCAGCGCTGGGTCGAGGAGGGTAAAATCATCACGTCAGCGGGTGTCTCGGCGGGGATTGACATGGCGCTGTATCTGGCGGCGAGACTGGTCGGTGAAGAGCGGGCAAAGCAAATCCAACTTGGCATCGAATATGACCCGGAGCCACCATTTGGCCGTCTGGACTATACGGGTGTTCTGGAACAGGCCATTACTCCAGAAAATTTCAGCGACGAGCAGCGCCAGATGTACAAGGAAGCTCTGACCGACGACCCGGCAGTCTACGAGCGGTTGATGAATTAATGTCTTAAAGACGTGATTTGAGGTTTGGCATCAGGTATCCATGATGTCATTCCTCACCGTTTCATAATCGGGCAGAGTCCCGCTGATTTCGGAAAAAGACAAATATGGTCTATAACCAACACGGCTTTGACATCCGCTGCGAGTGGGGCGCGAAAGGCATTGAGCAGCTAGCCGCGTCAAGTGACGCCATTATCATCGTCGATGTGCTGTCCTTTACCACCTGCGTGTCGATTGCGGTGGACAACGAGGCGGTTGTGTATCCCTTTTATTCCGACTCGATCTCGCCCGAAGATTTTGCCCGTGAGCACAACGCGATACTGGCTGGAAAAAACCGCCAGACGGAAGGTTTCAGCCTGTCCCCTGCCTCGTTGATAACCATCCCGCCCCAAACGCGAGTTGTTATCCCATCACCGAATGGCTCGATGCTGTCCACCATGACCAGCACAACGCCGACCTTTGCCGGGTGTTTGCGTAATGCACGGGCGGTGGCGGAAGCGGCGATGGCACTTGGTCCCAAAATCAGCGTCATTCCAGCCGGGGAACGCTGGCTCAGCGATTACAGCGTCCGCTTCGCACTGGAAGATTGGATTGGGGCCGGGGCGATTATCCGTTATCTGGCGGGGGCAAAATCTTATGAAGCGCAGGCCGCCGAAAACGCATTCTTGCAGTTCCGGGTAGATTTGCGGGCTTGTCTGGAGGGGATTGGATCGGGCCGGGAACTCATCGAAAAAGGCTTCGCAGATGATGTGATGCACGCAGCAGCATTGAATGTGTCGGATGTCGCGCCGCACTTGGTGGATGGGGCTTATATGACACGCAAAATGTGAAATACATTGTCGACCCCCTCTGTCGCTAGCGCGACATCTCCCCCAAACATGGGGGAGACAGTGCGGCACCCGTTGTCTACGACGGATAATGGAGTAGAGGCGGACAGGGGAAGTTCCCTCCCCATAAATGGCTGGCGGAGGGACACTTTTAAGATAATAAGGACGCGAAGTGAAGCTGGATAGGAATAAGGTCAAATTCAAGACGATTGAGCCGGGTTTTAACCCAGC
>JAKEEQ010000442.1 GCA_022616515.1 Chloroflexota bacterium
GGAGGCCAAATGGAGCAAACAAGCAGTCCTTTTGTTGTGGCATTTGTCGATCCTGACGAGACCTCAGCACCAATATTGCGCAGACGCGGACAAAAACTGACCCGCCTCATGTGGCTCACAACCGCCATCTTTGCCGGTGGTGTCTTTCTGGCAGCACTTCCTGCTGCCGTGATGGCAATCGAGCAAGGCGCATACTTGCAGGGTCATCAGGGAACCATCGCCAACAATCCCGAGGCGAACCCGACCACTCTTGACATCGCTGTCACCTTCATCGGTGTCGCGGTAGGACTTACTGCCGCGCTGGTCAGTCTGATTCTGGCGATCATCATTTTCTGGCGCAAATCTGACGACCAGATGGCACTATTTGTATCCTTCTACTTGCTATTGACCGGACTCATCAACAATGGCCCGCTGGAACTCATGGAGTTTTATATTCCGGGGATTGCTGTCTTCACTACCGATGTGCTTACGACATTTTGCGCGACAACACTGGTTGTCGCGCTTCTGGCTCTGTTCCCGGATGGTCGATTCATCCCGCGCTGGATCCGCTGGCTGCCGTTAGCGTCAAGCACTATGCTGCCGCTGGCGCTGTATGGCTATATCCGATATGGACAGTTTCTGACCAGCCCATTGATGTTTCTGGCTTTGCCGGTCTGGTCGGTCACCATTCTGCTTGCTTTCTACAGTCAGGTTTACCGTTATCGACATGTGTCCAGCACGGCTGAGCGCCAGCAGACCAAGTGGATTATTTATGGGTTTGGGTTAGCATTGTTTCTCTCACTCCTCTCGGCTGGTCCCTATATTGAGGGCAGGAACTTATCGCCGGGGGAATCACTGCCGCTGTGGTTTGTTCTATTTGGGGTGGCTACCTATCTGCCATCACTCATTGTCATCCCCGCTGCCCTGACCATCGCTGTACTGCGCTATCGCCTGTGGGACATCGACATCCTGATCAACCGGACGCTCGTCTATGGTGCGTTAACGGTCAGCATTGTCATCATCTATGTTTTGGTCGTTGGTTCATTAAGTGCGTTGGTTCATTCGGGCGGTGGTTTTGCTGTTTCGCTGCTGGCTACCGGGATTGTAGCGGTCCTTTTCCAGCCCATCAGGGAACGTCTACAGCGCCGGGTAAACCGGATGATGTTTGGAAAACGGGACGAACCCTATTTGGTACTGGAACGGCTTTCCGAGCGGTTAGATCTGGTCGTACAGACCGAGCAAATTCTTCCCACCACCGTTGAAACAGTGGCAGAGGCACTTAAACTGCCTTATGTAGCTATTACCTTGCAAAAAAGTGGTGAATCTAGAACCGCTGCCGAGTTCCGGCGCAGCGCAGATATACCAATGGCGGATGATGAATACTACAAACTGCCACTCATCTACCAGTCGGAAACCGTCGGGCAATTGATCCTCGCGCCACGTGGTCGGGGCGAAAATTTCTCACAGGCCGAGACGCAACTGCTGGAAACGATTGCCCGTCAAACGAGCATCGCTGCCTATAATGTGCGGCTCACCGATGAGTTAAAACAGTCGCGTGAACAGCTTGTGACGACCCGCGAGGAGGAGCGGCGACGGCTGCGTCGTGACCTGCATGACGGCCTCGGTCCGGTACTGGCGACGATTTCGGTCGGTATGGATGCCATTTCTAACCTTGCCGAGAATCCGCAACAAACCCGCGAGGTAGCGTTGGAGGTCAAAGCGCAGGCCCAGAAGGCACTGGAGGATATTCGCCGCATTGCCTACAATTTGCGCCCGCCCGCACTGGACGAACTTGGACTGGTAGCGGCTCTGAAGCAGCATATTGTGTCCATCAATCATACGAATGGCTTACAAATCTACTTTCATGCGCCGGAACGTTTACCGGCGCTCTCAGCGGCAATTGAACTGGCCGCGTATCGAATTGTGTTGGAAGCCGTTAACAATGTACTTCGCCATGCGAATGCAAAGTGGTGTCACGTGCTTTTAACATCCAACACATATCTCGTTCTTCAGATCACCGATGATGGCTGTGGCATTGCGAATTCATATGTGGCAGGAATTGGCTTACATTCAATGCGCGAACGTGCCGCCGAACTGAGTGGATTTTGCTCGATTAATGCCCTGTCAGAGCGCGGCGGGACCGTTGTTCTGGCTCAACTCCCGCTGCCCGATAACAGAAATGACGAGGCAAACTGATGGAAAGCATTCGAATCCTGCTGGCGGATGACCACACCTTATTTCGGGTCGGGATGCGATCATTGTTGCAATCCATCGACGAGCTTGAGGTTGTAGGGGAGGCAGCAACCGGCGAGGAGACAATCGCCAAAGCCGCCGAGTTGCAACCAGATGTGATCTTGATGGACATTCAGATGCCGGACGTCAACGGCATTGAAGCGACGCGGCAGATTCTTCGCACCAGCCCGCATATTGGCATTATCATGCTCACCATGTTCAAAGACGATGAATCGGTGTTTATGGCGATGCGGGCCGGGGCGCGGGGCTATGTGCTGAAAGGGGCCGATCAGGATGTGATGCTGCGAGCGATACATGGCGTCGCCAATGGGGAATCGTTGTTTAGCCCGGAAATTGCCAAACGTCTTATCCACTTCTTCGCGACGCTTCAGCCGACCGCTCCCAGAGAGATCTTTCCTGAGTTAACCGCCCGTGAACGTGAAGTGCTTTCGATGGTTGCTCAAGGCCATAACAACGCGGAAATTTCACAGACGTTGGGTATCACCATGAAAACCGTCCGCAATCATGTGTCGAACATATTCAATAAACTGCAAGTCGCTGACCGAACACAGGCGGCCATTCGCGCACGCGAAGCGGGCCTCGGCATTGAGAATTCCAACGATGCAACGGATATGGTCGAATAAATCACACATCCACCCGCTGCGCTGCATCGCCAATACCCACGCGCTGCAACATCCATGTGATTTCTTCATGCGTTTTCTCATCAATCGGAGCAAATGGCTGGCGCAGGGCAGCATAAGCAATCGCCCCGCGCCTGTGCAGCAGCTCCTTGCGGATGGTGAGACTGATGAGAGGCTGATTTTCAAACCGGATGAGCGGCAAATAGTAATCAAAAATGCGGGTGGCTTCGTCGAGATTATCATGCTGCATAGCGTCGTAGATGGCGACCAGTATCTCGGTGAAGGCAAAACCCGTCATGGTCCCCGCTGCTTTGCGACGGAGTTCTTCGAGAAAGAACATGCCGCCTAACCCGCCGAAAATCAAGTATTTATCCGTCACAGACAGGATGGCGCTAATCTTCTCCAGTAAGGGCGGGTCTTCCAGTTTCAGGTGACGGGCATTCGGGATGTTGTCAGCTATCCGGGCGAGAAACTGCGGCGACATGTAGGCGTTGTTTACCGGCGGATAATCCTGCACGACTATCGGGCCAGAATAGGATGCAGCGACCTCTTCATAGAAGGCCATAATCTGGTCATCGTCGTGCACTGGCGTGGCAAAAAAGGGCAGGGCGATCATCACGCCTGTCGCGCCGACCGCCAGCGCGTTGTTGCTCAGGTCAATGCAGGTGTGTACATCGTTGTGGCTGGTTCCCACCACCACTGGAACCTGACCGTTGATGGTATCAATAACCGTTTCAACCACAAGCTGGCGCTCTTCGACGGTGAGTTTCGCCGCTTCGCCCATCACGCCCAGAATGGTGAAACCATGTGCGCCTTTGTCTATCTGAAATGACACCAGATTCCGCAGACTCGGAATATCAATGCTGCCGTCAGGGCTAAACGGCGTCGCCAGTATGTTAAATACACCAGCAATCCTTGACATACCTTAATCGCCCCAGACCTTCCGAGCCGTATCCACCACCAGTTCCAGTTTTGCCCACTGGTCGGATTGGGTGATTTCGTTGCCATGAACAGTGCTGGAAAAACCGCACTGCGGACTCAAGCACATATGCTCGATGGGCATGTATTTTGCCGCCTCATTGATACGCGCTATCAACTCGTCCTGCGATTCCAATGTACCCACTTTGGAGGTAATCAAACCAAGCACAACCGTCTTGTTGTCCGGCACAAAACGCAGCGGCGCAAAATCACCGGAGCGTTCGTCATCATATTCTAGAAAATAGGCGTCCACATTGAGTTCATTGAACAGCACCTCGGCAACGGGTTCGTAGCTACCCTCCGCCACCCATGCGCTGCGGAAATTACCCCGGCACAGGTGAATACAAACGGTCAGGTCATCCGGGCGACCATCAATCGCCTGATTAATGAGTGCAGCGTAGGCATGGGGCAGGTCGTCGGGATCATCGCCGCGCTCCTGTGCGCCAGCCCGCAGCTTGGGATCACACAGATAGGCGAGATTGGTATCATCAAGCTGGATATAGCGGCAGCCTGCTTCATAAAGCGAATTGATTTCATCGCGGTAACACTGTGCCAGATCGTCAAAAAACTCATCCATGTCGGGATAGGCTTCAATGTCAATCGCCTTGCGACCGCCGCGAAAATGGACCATCGTAGGCGAGGGAATCGTAACCTTCGGCATTTGAGTGGTTACGGATTGCAGGAATTCAAAATCGGCTTTCTGAATATCCTGCACATGGCGCAGTTTGCCTGTCACACTCAAACGCGGCGGGGCAAAATCGACAGTGCCCGCTTTGCCGACAAACTTGACTTCGATACCGCCGCTGACAGTGACGCCTTCCAGACGTTCGAGGAAATCAACATGAAAGTAGGTACGGCGAAACTCACCATCTGTGATGCTCTTGAGGCCAACCGCTTCCTGTTTTTTGATCGCCTCACGAATGTGCTCGTTTTCTACCTCACGCAATTCCTCACGGGAAATCTCACCTGCTGCAAACCGGTCGCGGGCGTCCAATAACGGTCCGGGTCGGAGCAAGCTTCCAACATGATCCGCACGAAACGGTGGATTGATCTTGTTCATCGGATTTTAGCGCGGAAACCCCATCGCTTGCGGCGGGGAGGAGCGCCGTCTCCTTTCATACTAAGTCGGATAAGGTGCGGCGATTTACCCAATGGCAGGCTCGCCTCAAGCCAAAACCTTTAACGTCGGTAAGACGCTGGTGAGTCACCCCACCATCTCCCCTTGCGGGGGCAACTAACCGCTTCGCCACTCACAACCGCAGCGGCGTACAGAC
>JAKEEQ010000042.1 GCA_022616515.1 Chloroflexota bacterium
CAAGGGGAGATGGTGGGGTGACTCACCAGCGTCTTACCGACGTTAAAGGTTTGGCTTGAGGCGAGCCTGCCATTGGGTAAATCGCCGCACCTTATCCGACTTAGTACGAAAGGAGACGGCGCTCCTCCCCGCCGCAAGCAGCGGGGTTTCCGCGCTAAAATCCGATGACTATTGCTTTAGGCCGCCTGTATCACCCACAGTATGGCCGGTTGTTGGGTGTGCAGGATGGAGAGATTATTTACGACATTAGCGAACACTTCGAATCGGTAAGTGACTGGCTCCAATCGAGTATTGATCGCGTCGACGACGCCATCGGAGAGTTGGAAACGTTGATCAGGCAAGCTGAGACATTCGATGCTGCGGAGTTTGATAACGCCCCGGCATCTGACGTGCCGCACTGGTTGGCCCCGGTTGATGAGCAGGAAGTCTGGGCAGCCGGGGTTACCTATGAGCGAAGCCGCGACGCACGCCAGTTAGAAGCCATTGACGGCGGGGATGTGTATGCCCGTGTTTATAGCGCAACCCGTCCAGAGCTGTTTATGAAAGCGACAGGCTGGCGCGTAATCGGGCATCTGGGAGAAGTGGGGATACGTCAGGATGCAACATGGTCCGTGCCAGAACCTGAACTGGCACTGGTCCTCAATCCGGCGCTGGAGGTTGTGGGATTTACGGTGGGGAATGATATGAGCAGCCGGGATATTGAGGGAGAAAACCCCCTCTATTTGCCACAGGCGAAAATGTATACGGCATCCTGTGCATTGGGGCCTGCCATTGTCCTGCAACCTGCCGGATTGTGGCCCGAAACGACCATTCAACTCAAGATCGAACGGGCGGAAAACACGGTCTTTGCAGGAACTGTCGAAACAAGCCGCATCCATCGCCGGTTAAGTGAATTGGTAGAATATCTTGGACGTGCCTACACTTTCCCCGATGGCGCGGTTTTGCTGACGGGCACGGGTCTGGTCCCGCCGGATGATTTCACGCTGGAACCGGGTGATGTGGTTAAAATCTCAATAGATGGTGTGGGCACGCTCACGAATACCGTGAAACTTGTTTAAGAAAGGCGTTCGTACTCTTGCAGAAAGTATAAACGCCACTATTTCACCTATTGAACATCGGCCTCTGGATAAACGTAGTCGTGACTGAGAAATTCGATGCCCTCATGGACTTCGTTTTCGTTATTGAAATCAAAGAAAGTCGCATTCTCCCAGTGGGAACCCTGTCCCCAGCGGGTTGAGCATTCGGTGGAAACCCAGGCCGGTTCCCAATAGACGATGCCTAACGCGCGATTGGTGATGAGAGCCTGCGTGAGTTCAGTCATGAATTGGCGCTGCCCTTCGGGCGTAAATGGATAGCCGCGAATGCCCTGATTGAGGATATTATTCGCCGTTTCGTTGACGGCTTCGCGTGTCCAACCGTATGCCGCTTCAACAACCATCACCTCTTTGCCGAAACGTTCCCGCAGTTCACCGACGAAAGTGCCAACTTGCTCGATCTTATAGGGACTCCACTGCGGATAATACGACATGCCTATCACGTCAAAATCGGTTATGCCAACGGCTTCCGCCTCGGTGAACCACCACTCCACATTCTGAGGTTGGGCCACATGCAGGATGATCTGAGGGGCGGTGTCTGTTTCAGTGGAAAAATCACGGACGGCCTGAATACCTGCATTAATCAACTGAGAATCGCGTTCCCACTCAGGTTCCACTCTGCCACGTTTAAGCAGCCCTGAGTTGATTTCGTTGCCGACCTGAACAAACTCCGGCGTGAGGTCTTCGGCATGGAGTTCGCTGAGGACATCATAGGTGTACTGGTAAAGTGCCCCGGAGAGTTCGCCATCATCTTCGATGTCTTCCCATGCTGTCGGGATTTCCTGCCTGCCGGGGTCAGCCCAATTGTCTGAATAATGAAAATCGAGCAGGGTTGCCATGCCCGCTGCCTTCGCCCGTGACAAGGTCTTTTTTACATCTTCCAGTATGCTGTAGTCTGTCCAATCGGGATTGTGCCATAGCCGTGCCCGGACAAGCGTTGCGCCGTGATTACTGAATAATTCGAACGGGTCCTGTGGTTCGCCATTTTCGCGATAAACCGCGCCACAGTCCTCCATTTCGTTGACATAGGACAGATCAACGCCGAAATAAAAACGCGGTTCCTGCCCGTTGGTTTGATAAGGAAATGCCAACATCAACAACACGCCAACGGTGGCGACGCGGATGACGCGAGATAGGACATTTTTGTTAAAATTAATCATCTTTTTTCATCCCTTGATTGACCCGGCGGTTAGTCCGTCGATAACATATTTTTGCAGCGGAATATAGATGAGAATAATCGGAATGGCCGCAATCACCGCTCCAGCAGTGATGATGCCAAAGTCACGGTCGAAGCGATCTGTCTGGAACAACAGCATTCCCACCATGACGGTTAGTTGGTCGGAACTCTTGAGCAGTACGCGGGCGATGATGAAATCGCCATAGGCGGCGATGAACGTTAGGACGCCAATGGTGATAACAATGGGACGCATAATGGGAAAGATGATGTACATGAAGGTCTGCCAGTGGGTTGCCCCATCAACCAGTGCCGACTCATCTATCTCGGACGGGATGGAATCGATATACGCTTTGACAATCAAGACGTTGATACCCGACGACCCTGCAACATAGATGAAGATCAACGGGGCATGACTATCTAGCCCCATCCCCGGAAGGTACAAGCCAAGCTGCTGTATCATGGAAAACAGCGCCACAATTGCCAGAATCGCCGGGAAGATGTTCAAAATCAAGATGGCGAACATCAGTGTGCGACGACCCTGGAACCGAAAGCGCGACAGGGCGTATCCAGCGGTGCAGGTGATGAGAATCGCCAGAAGCGTCGTGATGCTGGCGATTTTTAGCGAGTTCAAAAACCATGTTGCATAAGGAAAAAACTCGCTGGAAAAAAGCTGATCATAGTTACTCAAGTCGGGGTTTTTCGGAAACAGTGTACCCGCCACCAGTGACTTTGCCGGGTTGAATGACGCAGAAATAACCCACAGTGCCGGGGCCACCGCAAAGGCAATCAGCACCAGCGCGATCAGATAGGCAAAGCCATACTGCGCCCATTTTTCAAATCTGATGGGGGTGCGGGTTGTAACAGGCTCGGTCGAGCTTCTCGAAAAAACTTCTGCATTTCTCATCAATATGCTTCCTGAAAAAGTCTCGTAAAGCGTATTTGTATCAGAACCATCATGCCGACCAGAATAAACAACATCACCGTGATGGCTGCCGCGAGGCCGTAATTGGTCACATTCGACGTGATAAAGGCCAGCCGGTAGACAAATGAGATAAGAATATCGGTGTAGCCCATTGGCACAATGGTGTCTGGTCGGGGTGGATTTCCGAAATTGAACACATATATCACGTTGAAGTTATTGAAATTGAATGTAAACGATGCAATCAACAGCGGCATCAGGATGCGTAAAAGCAAAGGCAGTGTAATGTGTTGGAGTTTCTGAAACGCTCCGGCCCCATCCACCACAGCGGCATCAAATATCTCAGTGGGAATGGACCGGATCGCACCGGCGCTGATCACATAAAAATAGGGGTAGGAAAGCCACACATTCACCATAATGACGCCAAACCGTGTCCAGAAGGTGTCCTGAAACCAGGCAGGCGACTGCCCAACCAGCGATTCAAGGATTGGCGCAACAAAGCCTAAATCGGGATGCAGCATACTGCGCCAGATGAGGATCGAGACGAGGACGGGAATCGGCCACGGGATAATCAGCAGGGCGCGAATGATTCGCTTGCCGGGCAAATTTTCGAACATCAGGGTGACAATCAGGCCAACGGCGAAACTGACAAGGACCGACATGAAAGCGAAAGAAATGTTCCAGAACAACATACTGAGCAGTGGTTCGCGAAAGCGGCTGTTGCCCAGAAAATTTTTGTAGTGGCGCAAGCCAATATAAACGATGTAGCCGGGTGAGAGTTCTTCGCCGGATTCAGAGGTGAACGTCCCTTCAATCGGACGATAAATCTCATTGGTTTTCAGGTCAACGATAGCGTCTTCCGCTGAATCGTATTCATAGCGCGACACGAGTGGTGCGGCTACCTGCAAGGAACTGACTCGCACCGTTGTTGGTGGTTCCCCGAAATCAAGGGAACTAATCCGGGTAATGAGTGGCACGGTCTGGCGCAGGTCCAGACGCTCATAACCCTCAATTGACAGCGGGATACCTTTATCGTCGGGTTCTCCAACTCGCCCCGTTCCGGGTTCAACTGCTTCAATGGGTTCGCCCGGAATAGCCAGCAGCCCTTGACCTGCATTTTCTCCCTCACCGGCGATGAGCCACAGCGCAAACTCACCATCGGACGACTGGTAGGCGGTCCAGCTATAAGTTTGTGAGTCTTCGGGCAGGTAGAGTTGTTCTTCCAGGCGAGATATGGCCTGTTGTTTGGACATCAAGTGCCCGCTGCCCATGTTGGTCACGCTGAGGTAAAACATGTAGAGAATAGGATAGAGCGTAAAAATGATGACTATCCCGATTCCCACCGCCATCCAGCGGAATGGTGTAAGTCTGGGCCTCAGATAAACCAGCGTGAAAAAAACGACAACGGCTATAAAGATGGAAGCAAGTGGATATAGTCCGCTGGAGAGGAATTTTGAGATGAGCCACAGCATGACCACGCAAAAAATTCCCACCCCGGCGAGATTAAGTAAGTACCATCTGGAAATACGGTTGGTGTTCATAGGCAATTAATTTCTGTAATCGTCGAAAAGTTCACGTATCTAATGCAGTTTTCCGAATCAGGGTAACGGCAAATAGAATTCTATCGTCACATTGAATTGAACGCATGTTGACGGCAGCGGACACAGCACTGCTGTGTCCCTACGAGAGTCGTGGGGCTTCGTAGCGACACCATAGTGCGTTTTAAGAAAATAATACGGGTTAGCCACGACCCCTGCTGGTGGGCTGTTCGCCGGAGGGGCGCGGTACACCACGTCCAGCGTCAACCAACCATAACCCACATTTAAATGTTAAACTGCATCATGGCGTTCGCCAGCCAACCCATCAGACGACGCGCAAAATCTTGTAAAGGAAAAGTGACAGTTTTTGACTGCCACTTTTTACCCCATGGTTAAGGAATTATTGCTCTTCAATTTGTGTCTGAATTTGCTCAACGGCGTTGTCCAGTGCTTCTTGCGGAGATAACTCGTCCTGTGCAACCAGTGCACCGGCGTTTACCCATGCATCCCACACAAAACCCATCTCCGGGATGGACGGCATTGGATCAGCGCTGACCCCTGCTTCGTTAAACGCAACTGTATTGGGGTCCGTTGCCGATTCGAAGACGGAAGCCCATGCTGAGGGACGTGGTTCTGCTTCAAATATCGCCTGGAAGTGCTCCTCAGTAGCGAGGAAATCGGCGAAAACCTGAGCTAAAATAGCATTTTCTTTGTTGGCATTGATGACTAAGCCCTGCACACCGAGGAATGGATAGCCGGGATCGCCGTCTTCTGTGGCAGCAGGGAACGGGGAAATTGCGTAAGGCACACCGGCTTCATCGAAGCGATTGATGGCCCAGGGACCTGTCATAATGAACGGTGACCGTCCGGTCTCGAACAGAACGTGAGAGGCTTCCCAGTCGATATTCTCCGAAAGCACACCCTGTTCAATCAAGTCTTCAATCCAGGTCAGGCCCGCAACCATGCCTTCATTGTTGATGCCCATGTCTTCAGCGGTGAAGTTGCCTGCTTCATCCCGCCCGAAAATATAACCACCGAAGGAGGTATAAAGTGGATAGGTGTTGTAGGTGAGATCGGGCAGGCTGATAGCAATATCCGCGTCCCCATCGTTCACAAGTTGTGCGCCGATTTCCGCGACTTCATCCCATGTAGCGGGCGCTTCGGGCACTAAGTCTGTGTTGCGGAAGAAACCGATGTTTTCAACAGCCAGCGGTACACCATACAGTTCACCATCATAGGTAAAGCCATCAATGGCCGCAGGCAGGAACTGGTCTACTTTGTCGCCCAGATCAATCGGCACGGCAACGCCATTTTCAACCAGCGGTCCCAGATTGTCATGGGGAATGATGATCATATCCGGGCCTTCACCGGAAGCGGCTCCCAATGTCATCACGTTGCGGATTTCACCCAGATCGACAACCTCCACTACGACTGGAACGCCATACTCGGCTTCAAATTCTTCACCGATCTGGGTGAGGATTTCGAGACGACCGTCGTCATAAACCCAGAGCGTCAATTCAGGGTCGTCCTGTGCGGAAACGATGGTGACCGGGGTGAGGAGAAAGATCAATAGCATTACGGTAGTTAAGAGTCGGGTTCGCATAATTTTTGCTCCTGAACGAAATTAATTTATGTCATCGGCATCAGCTCACGTTTGTGCATTGTCTATCAATGCCATCTACACGTGTTGACTAATCCTATAGATTACTATAGACTCAGTTTTAGCAAAAGTCAAGAAAACGGGTGGTGGTAACGCTTTGTCTGATATGGTGGTTTAGCTGGCGGACGCCATAGATGGCGTCCCTACTATCAGCCGTATGTCGCGAAGGGACAGTCTGACATTCTCTTATCAGTCAATATGTCACCACTACCAGAAAACGCCTTGAGACTACGCACAAATTGTCATGCATCTCAATTCGTACCTAACGGACGCCCCGTTGGGCGTCCCTACGAAACCTGCGTAGGGACATAGCAGTGTTGTGTCCGCCGCAAAAAAAGGGACTAAGGCGAGACAGCCTTCTTTTATTCAATAATTTGGGCAACTTTTTTGGAGTGGATTCCCGGTGAGACACGTAGAAAATTTCAATCAGGATTGGCTCTTCACCCCCCGGAAAGTTGATTTACATGCACCTGATGATTGGTTTGGACAGATAACACTCCCCCACACGAATAAATTGTTCAAGTCGCGTTTTGTTGATAACCGCGAGTATCAGTTTATTTCAACGTATCGCAAGCGGTTCTCAGTCGACGAAACCACTGGCAAACGAGTTTTTCTGGACTTTGATGGTGTTATGTTGCAAAGCACTGTATATCTCAACAGTCAATTACTCGGTGAACACGCAGGGGGTTATACGCCATTTTCTTTTGAAATTACCGATTACCTCGTGAACGGCGAAAATATTTTGACGGTTTATGTGGATTCGACAGAGAATGAGAGCATCCCGCCATATGGGGGTCGTGTTGATTACCTGACATTTGGCGGAATCTATCGAGATGTCTATCTGCGGGTGGTTCATCCATGCCATATTGTGCGCGTATTTGCCAGACCGCTTGATGCGCTGGAAACGCCTCGCCTTGAATGCGATATTCAACTCAGTGTCGTTAGAACCGGGTTGAGTATAGAAGCCATTCTGGAAGACGCACAGGGCAATGAAATCGCCCGGCAACTTCAGCAGATTGATGCCGACAACGTTACTATCTCATTCCCGGCACTCCATCACATTGAATTGTGGTCACTGGAAAATCCGGTGCTGTATAATCTCATTCTCAATTTATCTGAAGATGGACAATATATTGATCGGGAATCTGTCAGTATCGGTTTTCGTAGCACGGAATTCAGCGAGGATGGCAACTTTTATCTAAATGGGCAACCGTTAAAACTCTTCGGGTTGAATCGCCACCAGACCTATCCGTATATCGGAGCGGCAGCCCCGGCCCGTCTTCAGGCACTGGATGCCGACATCCTCAAGTACGAACTCGGCTGCAATATCGTGCGAACCTCGCATTATCCGCAATCGCCTCATTTCCTGAAGAGGTGCGATGAAATTGGGCTGCTGGTGTTCGAAGAAATACCGGGCTGGCAGCACATCGGCGATGAAGCATGGCAGGCAATTGTTCTGCGGGATGTCCGCGCCATGATTGAGCGTGACAGGAATCATCCTTCCATTATCCTGTGGGGTGTTCGGATCAATGAATCACCGGATAATGATGATCTTTACGGCCAAACGAACGCACTGGCGCATGAACTTGACCCCACCCGGCAAACAGGGGGTGTGCGCAACTTCATCGCGAGCAACAAACTCGAAGATGTCTTCACGTTGAACGATTTTCCGCCCGGTATCCAGAAGCCCGTACACAAGCCACATCTCATCACCGAGTTTGTTGGTCACATGTTCCCGACCAAAACGTGGGATCAGGAAGAGCGCCGGATTGAACACGCGCTTCACCATGCCCGCAAACATAATGACCTTACCGGATGTGCGGATATAGCGGGTGGGATTGGCTGGTGTGCTTTTGATTATCACACACACCGCGAATTTGGGTCGGGTGACCGCATCTGCCATCATGGTGTGATGGACATCTTTCGCCTGCCAAAAATGGCCGCGTATTTTTACCGCAGCCAGAAATCACCAGAGGACAAAGTGGTTTTGTATGCTGCTACGAACTGGTCAATGGGGGATCGCTCAGGCAGTGGTAACAATCCGCTTGTTGTGTTTAGCAACTGCAACGAAATTGAAGTGATTACCGGGGATAGCTCTCAGGGTAGATTCCAACCCGACGTTGAAAATTACCCCAATTTGCGAAACCCTCCATTTGTTGTTCGCTGGGGCACTCCTTATAACCCGTGGGGAAGCGAAATTTACGATTTGACGGTTAATGGATTCCTCAACGGTGAACTTGCCGCCCAACACAGGATTGCTTCTGACCATTTGCCTCGGAAACTACGGTTGAGTATCCATACCAGCACCCTCAAAGCAGATGGCAGCGATATGACCCGCATTGCCGTGCAAATAGTGGATAAGTATGGCAATGTGCTGCCTTACCAACAGCGCATCGTCGAGTTCAGGCTTGAAGGCGACGGTGAACTCATTGGGGAGAATCCAGCCGTACTCTCCGGCGGGCAGGTTGCCTGTTATGTCAGGTCAGGCAAAAGTGCGGGGCAAATCACTGTTACGGCGTGGTCGGCTGATCTGCCTGAAGAGTCCGTCACACTTCAAATTGAAGCGTAATTCTGCGACAATGGGTAGTGCTGGAAAGCGGGCGGACACGGCACTGCCGTGTCCCCACGGAGCCGTTCGTTTAAAGGCGACTCGCCACCAAAAACAGCCATTTTTCAGATGGCCCCTTGCTTATTGATTTTCGCGTTCACTGTCAGGGAAATACGATGCCGGAGAAAGATACAGTCACTCAAGAAGATGTTGCCGAGCGTGCCGGGGTATCGCGGGCCGTTGTGTCATACGTCATTAACAACGGACCACGCAATGTTTCCGAAGACACCCGGCAGCGCGTTCTGTCTGCTATTCGAGATCTGGGCTATCGACCTAACAAACATGCGCAGTTCCTCAAACAGGGCAGTGACGCAGCACAAAATTCAATTGGCATTGTGACAGGTGGCACTGGATACAATCTTCTTGAGCGTCCCTACTATAACATGGTGCTCTCTGGATTATATGATAGTGCCTACCAGCACAACCAGCAGGTCAGTTTTATGGTCTACTGGGATGCGCTCAAAGACCCTGTGTTTTTCAACAAACACATTCACGAACAAGAAATTTCATCGTTGATTTTTCTGCTGCCATCACTGATTTTGCGGAACAAAGAAGATGAAGCACTGCTCAAGGAGGCGATTGCGCGTGTTCCCAACATCGTGTGTCTTGAAGAGCATCTCTTTGACCTGCCCGCCGTGATTTTTGACCGGGCAGAGGCAGCACGATCCGCCGTCAACCATCTAATTGGTCTGGGACACCGCCAGATTGCGTTTGTTGCCATTCACGATGAGCGTTTAGCGGGTTACAAACAGGCACTGATGGAAAACGACATCCGGTATGACGAGACTCTCGTTGATTTCATGGAGCCGAGCGAGCCAGTAGAATCGGCCTACGATATTACCAGCCGGTTTCTTGAATTGGGGCAGTCATTCAGTGCAGTTTTTACAGCCACCGATGAAGCCGCCATTGGGGCAATGGCCGCCATCACCGATTACGGTCGGAAAGTACCACAGGATATTGCCATTGTTTCGATTGATAATATTGAGATTGCCAGCATGGTGCGTCCGGCGTTGACGACAGTGGATGTACCCAAGCGCACGTTAGCCCGACTTGCCATCCAATCGTTGATAACACAACGGGACTTTCCGGATCAGGGGCAGGTGTCAATGCTTGTACCCATCAAACTCATCATTCGTGAATCGTGTGGATCAAAGCTCCGGAACCACGAATAGTAATTTGATAGCCCTGACCGAAAGGGGAGCCGAGGATGACTCCCCTTCTGGCAATTCACCAACGCCTATCACCCTCTCACATGACATTCGTCACCATATAAATAGATTTTTCTCATCAAAGGGCAATCGTGCAGTCACTATTACCCCCCCGTGTTACAATTCGTGTCGTAATGAACACCTATTGTCGCTACATATCTCTCATGTAAGGAGTAAAGTTTACTGTGAAAAGGACATTTATTGTTGTGATAGCTCTGCTTCTGGCGATTGGTTTCCTGATCCAACTGCCGGGCGATGCGCTCAGTCAGGAGACAACCGGCACCCCACAGGCTCCACCGACGGCAACCCTGCCACCGCCGCCTAACAGCCGCCCCACCGTTGCCCCACCACCGCCGACTTCTCTCCCACCGACCATGCCGCCTACTTCGCTGCCCCCAACGCTGCCGCCGCCGAATCCGCGCCCGGATGGTTTCCCTTCATTGACGCCGAGTTCCACGCCAATCGTAGACGGGGTGACACCGACTTTGCCACCCCCTGAAGTACAGGGAACTACACAGACAGAACCTCGGATTCAGATCAGCGACGACTCTGGAAACCCGCGTCCGGTGACGACCTTTGCCGAGATACCGCTGTCACAGGACTTTGAAGACAGTAACTATACCGGTGAAGCTGCTCCCGACCTGACAGGTTCGACCAGTCCCTATGCCATTGGTGACCCGGATGATGTTTTTACATCAGTGTATGGACAACCTGACCAGGGTCTGAGTCGTATGGCCTACGCTTACAAAGACTCGACGACCAACCCGACAACAATGGAACTTGTCGTGACTTTTACCTTCAGTACCACCGAGGCCTATACCCTGAACGGATTTAGTGTTGACTTGAAATCAGCTCTTTTACGATACAGCACCAATGATCCCGTAGAATATGATGATGCACTCGCCTATGATGTACTCGCCCCGGATAACAGTATCCTTCACTCCGATAGCTGCATACGTGATACGGGGGTCCCAGGTAGTTGCGAAAACCATACCATGCCTGGTGACGGTATCGATGGTGTGAGTGCTGTAAGATTACGTTTTCAAGGGACTGCAAACCACGCCTATCGATTTTACATGGTTATGATAGATGATTTCGGTGCTTCACTGACTTCACTTCCATCCACGCCGCAACCGCCATGTACCATAACAATTGTACAAGATGCAGAAGGTGATGTTAGCCAAGAAGGACTAGATATGCTGGCAATTGCTGACGGTGACGGGCTTTTCATGCACACTGCACCAACCATCAATTCCACTACATTCGACAAAATTCTATGGAATACATCGTCCGTAGCAGTAGTTGAGCGGATTGAATACCTTGATCCGGCAGGGAATGTCTCTCAAATATGGTATCGAATCGACATAGGAACAGGTGAACAAGCCTGGATTGCAGTGTATCTTGAAGATATTCTCACTGTTTCACCATTTGCTTCAACAACGATTTCGTATACTGCAACCCCCGACCCATGCCCATCCCTTCCAACCCCGTCCGAGGTGACATTCTCGTATGATCGTGAAAGAGCGGTCATGTATGCCATCGCCCATGCCTATCAAAACGAAGTGCAGCCGCCCAATGGGTATTTTGTGACGCATCGGTTAGATCAGAACAATGTAATGTCAGGAACAGGTGAGATCATTGATGTAGATACAGTATCTTATAGCTATATGCGCTATCAATCAATTGATGTTCACAATCCGCCGGATGACGATCCAGACCAAGCTACAGGTTCCGCAGCCTTTATTTCAGAAGTTATATGGATGGGCGGTCTACCGATGACGCGCGACCGCAACGATACTGATCCTTTCGGGAGCTGTGTTTTTGCAGATCTCGATACAGGCTGGCGTCATTGTGTAAATCCTGGTTTGGCTCCCACCACCACTGCCTATGGAGGCGAAGGGACCCGTGTTTGGTACAACCACCACTGGATAGTTCCCTACTTTACACGCAATGTTGTGGTTAATCCCAACGCCCCGGATACTCATCATCCCGATGGACCAGCGCAGCCGCTAAACACCATTGATAATGCTGACGCCGGTTACGCAGTTCCAATTACGGCTACAGATGTCTATGTGCCTCAAGCAGCCGTGACATGGGAGAGGTTACAGGATTATATAACACTTGAAAACGGAACATTTAAGAGTGGTCCAGCAGCAGAAATGATAGCAAGTCTAGTGCAAGGAACACTCTTCGATTCAGGCGTTACTCAGATTGAATACGGTGACTATGCCTGGATTAGTTCCCCGAATAATCGAACACATGGATTTATTGTTGCAGGGTGGGGAAATGCGGTTGAGTGTTCAACTGTGTTACCCAACCCTACAGTTTCGGCCAGAACTTCGTTCACAATTGGTAATGGGCTTTATCGAACCAGAGAAGTCGCGCAGTCCAACGGTTTGGCAAACGCAGTGCCTTATGTTGTGGACTTTAGCTGGCAACTTCAGCAGCCAATACCACGTCCTTTCTATTGTTCAAGCTATGATGCACCACACCCTCCGTGGACCCATTTTGAACTGTATCACAACTGGTATTTTTACCACATTCCTGAAACTGTCGAAATCCCTGTAGAACAGATATTTGTGGATACAGACCAGACATGGGGAAACAGCGATGGATTCTATCAGCCTTAATACAAACTTTGATGGAGGTGAACGATCATGAGAGTCTCTCGTATCATACGCTTAGCTTGTTTTTTACTTCCTACCCTGTTGTTTGGTGGGAACTCAAATGTTGCGCATACACAATCATTGCAAAATGTAGTTAGACACATTGCATGGCATCCTAATGGCAACATACTCGCAGCATCATTTGATGTAGACCCTTTGCCACTCAGCGAAAATGATGAATCTGTATGGCTTTATAACGATGACAACCAGCCTGTAACACAACTTTTAATATCGCCGGGGGACTCTATTCTGAGCATCAAATGGAATCAGTCTGGAAATCGTTTAGCTATAGTCACTTTCGAAGGAGTCGCAAACAGAGTTTACCTTTGGAACACGGAGAATGTCCAACAACCTGTATTACTACAGTCATTTCCACTCGAACATGTTGAGGTGAGTGAAGTTTCGTGGAATAATCTGTTTTTGTCAATTAATTCTCCAGATGACAAAATTCAGATATGGGATACCACCTCGAATCAAGTTCTACACACAATAGAAACCAACATTTCACCCAAAGTAGCATCAAGTCTTGAATGGAACTCCGAAGATAATCTTCTCGCCGTTGCCGGGTCAAATATTGTACAAGTTTGGGATATGACCTCATCACCAGTCTTGACCTATTCGTTTACGGTGAATGATATAATTGAAGATATTCAGTGGAGTCCAGACAATACACAACTGATTGTTGGTAGTGTAGACAGCAACGTTTATATCTGGCAACAAAACCAATTGGTGGCAACGTTGAGCGGTCATACCGATGATGTGGAACGTGTCGCATGGGAGTCGAATCGGATTGTGTCGGGAGCTTCTGACGGAACCGCTCGCGTCTGGGATGCTACTACCGGACAACTGACCTCTACCTTGCAAGCTGGTCTGTATACGACTTCAAGGAAGGCAATGGCGCTATCGGAAGATGGTAACAAACTTGCCTATGCAGATACACAGGCCCACTTGAAAATCGTCCAGTTCCCCACTTCTTCCAGTGTTGCTCAAACCGTAACAGACGTAGACAACGACGGCAGCGAACAAGTCACGCTCGATGGCACAGGCAGTTTCGACCCGGATGGGACCATCCAAACGTATATATGGACGGAAAGCGTCAGTGGCGTGTCCGCCCTGGAAGTTGAAGTGGAAATTGGGTCAGGCCCGACGCCCACTGTTAATCTAACTGTCGGCGTTCACACGATTACGCTGACCGTCACCGACAATGATGGACTAACCGACTCGGACACGGTGGTGATTACGGTGCAAGCGCCGCCCACCGCCACACCTACCTCGACCAGTACACCCACCAATACCCCAACCAACACGGCCACGCCAACGAAGACGCCGACCAAGACGCCAACACCAACGAAGACTCCTACCAAGACACCTACGCCCACTGCCACCCCGAGCGGACCATTGGTCGCGAGCCTGTCCTGTAATGCGAACCATGATCTGGTGATTACCATCACGTCGGGAACTGCCCCGTTTGGTATAACCGCAGGCGGCTGGACCTTCCCACCGCCCGGCTATAACTGGACATTAGGCGACAATATCGTCAGCGGACCCGGAAGCTGGACGGATGTGACGATTTCGGCAGCGAACGGTGTACAGATCAATCTGGGGGACATCATGTGCCGCCCGGACGCACCGCTGCTCCTCATCCCGCCGAATGGTACGCATACCACCGTGCAAAGACCTCTGTTCCGCTGGACCGAAGTCCCGGAAGCCCATACCTACCGGATCTGGATTTATGAAAATGTGCCAAACCCGACCTTTGAAATCCTGGAAAACGTCCCGGCAGAACCCGACCCGTCTTACCGGCCGTCGATTTTCCTGCCCGTTAGACCATACTTCTGGCGGATGCGGGCCCAGGTCAATAATGTGTGGAGCCTGTGGAGTACGATCTATACGCTGTACATCGATCCCGCCAGCGCACCGCTCTTTGAGGAATTAACCAGTGTCCCCATTGGCGACAGTCTTGCGGGCGAAGGTCCAACCACGGATGGCTATGAGTTGACCTTCAGCGGCGACCAGTTGGGCATCGTGTACGATACCGATCCAGATTTTAAGGAAATGACCATTGAAGTTGATGGTGAGGTGTTCAGCACGATTTATCCTGACCAGCCCGCCGCGGAAGGGTTGATTGAGTTGTATACGTTGCCGGAGGATGGTGAACATACGGTGCGCGTGTATGGCCCGGATGACGCCGCTGCCCTGCAAGCGTTCCTCGTTGAAGAAATGCCATAACTCCGTATTTTGCCAGACAAGGGGAGCCGAGGATGACTCCCCTTCTGGCAATGAGAGAGATGGTGTTAATCGCCACCTGAGGTGACGGTCAACTCGCCGGAAAGTATTTGCTGGCTGTCCAGAGGCCGTGCATAGGCCATTGTATACAGGTTGTAGTAAGCACCCCGCTGTGCCAGCAGTTCCTGATGGGTTCCCTGTTCGATAATATTGCCGTGATCCATCACGACGATGAGATTGGCATTCTTAATGGTGCTCAGGCGGTGGGCAATCACAAAACTCGTGCGCCCATTGAGCAGGCGTTCCAATGCCGACTGGATAACTTTTTCCGTCTGGGTGTCGATGCTGCTGGTGGCTTCATCCAGAATGAGGATGCGCGGGTCGGCCAGCAATGCGCGGGCAAAGGCCAGCAGTTGGCGCTGCCCCGTCGAAAGCAATGCCCCACCTTCACGCACTTCGGTATCATACCCGTTCTCCAGATTCATGATGAAATCGTGCGCACCTACTGCTGTAGCCGCCTCGATGACCTCTTCATTG
>JAKEEQ010000443.1 GCA_022616515.1 Chloroflexota bacterium
CAGCGTTTCGGAGACGGCAATGCCGGTGGGATTAAGGTGCTTGACGATGACCACCGCCGCGTCATCCGCCGGGTCAAATGAAGACACCGCCCGCCATGCTGCGTCGGCATCGAGCAGGTTGTTATAGGACAGTTCCTTGCCCTGCAATAATTCGCCGGTCAACGGCCCAACATTGGCGTGGCGGGCATAGAGCGCGGCGGATTGGTGCGAATTCTCACCGTAGCGCAATTCCTGAACTTTGGTCAGGGCCAGCGAGAAGGTTTCAACCAGCGTAGAGGCCAGCGTGTGCCCGTTTTCGAGGAAACTGTGGATGGCGGTGTCATAATCCCGCGTGTGGGCAAAGGCTTTAACCGCCAATCGCCGCCGCTCTTCCAGTGGAACACCATCGCCCGTCGTCAAAGCTCTTTCGACGCCGTTATAATCCGCCGGGTCAACCAGCACCGTCACCCGCTGGAAATTTTTGGCGGCGGCCCGGATCAACGTCACGCCGCCGATGTCGATTTTTTCGATGGCTTCATCGAGTTTGACATCGGGGCTGGCAATCGTTTTCTGGAAGGGATACAGGTTGCAGACGACCAGATCAAACTCTGCATAGCCCGCCTGCTCAAGTTCATTGCGGTCCTGACTGTGTTCGCGGGCCAGAATTCCGGCATGGATGGCCGGATGCAGCGTCTTGACCCGTCCGCCTAACATTTCAGCCTGCCCGGTCACATCGGCAACATCAATCACGTTAATCTCGTTGTCGCGCAGGGTATGCGCCGTGCCGCCGCTGGCAACAATCTCCCAGCCTGCCAGCGACAGTGCCTTCGCAAAAGGGACAATCCCGTCTTTATCTGATACGCTCATCAAAGCGCGTGGCATTATTTACTCCTCAAAAAATGGGTTATTTATCGAAAACGGCACGACTATAGCACGAGTCGGGGCCGCGCCATATGGACATATCGACGAACGAGGAGAGATTTAGAGAGGGGTGCAAAACGGCTTCAAATTGTGCTCTACCTCAAAAAGTGTCCTCTCGCCAACCATAAATGCGCGAACGGATGATGCACGGCGCTATCAGTCCCATTTCTCCCCATTCATGGGGAGATGTCGCACTAGCGACAGAGGGGAAGGAGGGTTAAGGTGGGGCAAATTTTCGCCTGTCAGTTTAAAATATCATCACGCCACTCCACTCCTCCGGCGCGACATTCGCCACCGACTGCGTAAATGTCCAGTGACGACCAGCGAGGTCTTCAACGGTGTACTGGCGTTCGCCAAAGGGGTAGGTTTCGGGCGGATTCACGATGTTTGCGCCGGATTCTTTCACATGAGCGTAGTGCCCATCTACATCGGCCACCACTACCATCAACTCGCAGCTTGTCCCGTCGGGTACGGTTTGCGATGCGCCACCAATCACCACCACCGATGCATCGCCAAAAGTAAGCTGGACGCGGTGATTGCCGATACGCAGCCGTTCCTTGAAACCAAACGTCTCGCACAGCCATTTAACGGCGCGGTTGATGTCGGGATAGGCCAGTACGGGGATAATGATGCCGGGTGGCATTGAGGGATTGGATTGCCCGTCCATAGGTTAAACTCCACTTACTATGCTTAGAACACACGTTCTAATGATAGTCGGAAATGGTAACTGAGTCAACGTCTAGCGAGCGTTGTTTTTGTCCGCATCACGATACATTGGCAATAAACAGGGTGGCTTATAGCCAATGTATATTACGTTTTCAGCCTACGCACTTTTCTTCAGATCAGTGCCGGACTGATCTCTGCCTGTTGTTTGTTGCTGATTTCTCAGCCCAAAACATTGCGGGCACAGCAGTGGTGCTCCCAACTTTATATCCTTCTTCGCATGTTGGACACACACACCTATTCCACAATCGTGACAGACGCCAACGGCTTCACCCACATGATAGTGCGTTCCACCAGGCCCTACTTGGAGTTCACATATATAACACTTCATTTTCTTGCCTTTCTAACTTGATACAGCTTGTACACTGGAACGAGATTGCCACAGCGGGTCCTGAGCATACAGTCGGCGACCCATCCACAACGACAAATACACCAGACTCACCAGCACTGGCACTTCAACCAGTGGTCCAACGACGGTTGCCAGTGCTTCGCCCGATGATAGCCCGAACACACCAATCGCAACCGCAATTGCCAGTTCAAAATTATTGCTGGCGGCAGTAAAAGAAATCGTAGCAGTATCAGCGTAGGGGAATTTGAGCAGGTACGAGACCCCAAACGAGACAACGAACATAATAAGGAAGTACAGCAACAAGGGAAGCGCAATCCGAAGGACATCCGTCGGTTTATCGAGGATGACTTCGCCTTTCAACGAGAACATCACCACTATGGTGAACAGTAGTCCAACGATAGCAGTGGGCGATAGGCGTGGCATAAACGTGGTTTCGTACCATTCATCACCCTTTGAGCGGGTCAGAATAAGACGTGTTAAAAACCCGGCTGCGAGCGGAATACCCAGAAATATCAACACGCTTTTGGCGATTTCCCACATGGATACATCAAGTGTCACTGCTTTGCTGCCAAGCCATTGCGGGACAATAGTCAGATAGAAATAGCCTAACACCGTATACATCACAATCTGGAAAATGGAGTTGATCGCCACCAAAACTGCCGCATATTCGTTATCACCACACGCCAGCATGTTCCAGATGAGGACCATCGCAATACAGCGAGCCAGCCCGACGATAATCAATCCGGTACGATACTCAGGATGATTGGGCAGCAGCACCCAGGCAAGGGCAAACATCAGGGCAGGGCCAACAATCCAGTTGAGGAACAGTGATGTGCCCGACATCTTCCAGTTACCAGCAATAGCGGGTATTTTTTCATACTTCACCTTCGCCAGCACCGGATACATCATCCACAGCAGTCCAATGGCAATGGGCAGGGAGACTGTATCCAGTTTGATCCTGTCAAGTGTTTCCCCAATATCGGGAAAAACTTTGCCCACAGCGATACCGGCTGCCATTGCCACAAAAATCCACAACGGCAACAAGCGATCCAGTATGGACAGTTGCACGAAGACATTACTGCCGGGTTGTGCTTGGGCGCTGATGGTTTGACTACTCATTGTGATTGATTCCTCCGGTTGTTTCCGCATACTCTCTGCGATTAAATGACAAGGTTAAATAAATACCCGGTTAACATGATACTTACACCGACGACCCCTATGAAGATGGCGATCAGACGCGGTTTGAGAACTCGCCGCAGGATAATCATTTCGGGCAGGCTCAATGCAACCACAGACATCATAAATGCCAGCACCGCCCCCGGTGATGCGCCTTTATCCAACAACGCACTCACAATCGGGATAATCCCGGCCGCGTTAGAATACAGCGGAATGCCCAGCACGACAGATGCCGGAACCGACCACCATGCCCTTTCACCCATGATCCCGGTGAGTGCATCTTCCGGCACGTAACCGTGAATAAAGGCTCCGATCCCGATGCCAATGATGACAAATAACCAGACCTTACCCACAATATCGCGGGTACTTCCGGCTGCCTGCTCAAAACGCTCTGCCCATGTCAGTTGCTCATCCGGCATATAACCACTTTGTGCCTTGATTTCGTAAACAAAGCTCTCCACATACCGTTCCAATCGCAACCGCCCTAAAATGATGCCAGAGACAATACCTATCGACACACCCGACGCCACATACAGCAAAGCCACCTTCCAGCCAAACAAACCAAGCAGCAGGACAA
>JAKEEQ010000444.1 GCA_022616515.1 Chloroflexota bacterium
AAACCCGGCTCAATCGTCTTGAATTTGACCTTATTCCTATCCAGCTTCACTTCGCGCCCTTATTATCTTAAAAGTGTCCCTCCGCCAGCCAAACATGGGGAGGGTTAGGGTGGGGAAAATATGCGAAGCGACTGAGGGGAAGAATATACCCGGTGTCAAAAAAACGGACGGGATGTATCCCGTCCCTACGAAAACCCCGCCCAGATCGTAGGGACGCCATACATGGCGACCGCGAATTGCTAAAATCCCTGCGCTAGCACATCTTTCACATTCTGCGCTTGATTGACGATTGAAGGAGTGAGACGAGCATGAGTAAACGCGCCTATATACTGGCGATTTTCTTTATCATAGTGACGCTGCTGGTGGCTGCTTGTGGCGGTGACGATGAACAAGACTCAGATACAGAGCGAGACCGAGTGCAGGATGCACGCACCGCACTGGCGGCGGCGACCCCCACCCCGACCGTGCGTCCCACCGCCACGCCGCGACCATCCATTGAAGGCGAGTTGGCCCGAACGGTGGCCCGTATGGCAAACGCGGTGGAGGGTGGCGATGTGGAGCGCTACTTTGAATTTGTTGCCGACACAGATCCGTTTTTTGTGCAGGAACACCGGCATTGGGCGGAATTCTGGGAAGCACAGCCTTTCGATAGATACGCCCTTGATATTAATTCGATTAAGGAAATCAGTGAAACCGAAGCGCTGGCCCGCATGATAATCAACTGGACACATCCGAGCGGTGAACTGGTTGGCGTAAACGGGGCCAATGTTACCGTGCGCTTTGTTAAATCCCCCGAAACGGATGAATGGCTCTTTGCGGGGGAAGCATGGGAAATCGCCAGAGCCTTCTGGGATGGGACCAACTGGACGGTCGTCTTCCCGGAGGATGACGTTCCTGATAACAGCGAGGAGCGTATCCGCGTTTACTACCTGCCGGAGATTGGGGCCATCGAAGGGACACGGGAAGCCGCCGAAAAGCTGCTGGCTGACCTGCCCGGTGTTTACAATGTTGTTTCCACCGAGCTGGATTACATTCCGCAAGAAATCATCCATATCCGGTTTTACGATTTCCAGATTAACCTGCGGGCCATGACCGATCTGCGGCTCCGACCATCGCAAATTTATGTGAATTTGCCCGGCCTGCCCATGAAAATTATCGTCGTTCCCGAAACTGACAGCCAGCCGCCGTCGATTGAAAGTATGTCTACCTCGCTGGCGGAATCGATGCTGCACGAAATGTCGCAGGATAATCCAGATACGCCGTCATGGTTGATGCTGGGCGCTACCGAATTTGTCACGGCTCAGAATTACCGCACACAGACATTCCGCAATAACCAGATTGAGAATGTGCTGGCACTGCTGCCCGATACGGAAGCCATCGAACCCGAAGATTCCCCCCTTCTGACAGGACCGAGCATTTCGGTGGGAACTGTGCTGTTGATGTACATCGACGAAACCTATGAGGCCCAATCCCGCCGCGAATGGTTGAAGGCTATATTGGGAGACGGGCAATCCCTTGAAGATGCAACGGACTCCGTGCTCGGTGTGAGTTTCGATGAACTCAATGAAGGTTTTATGCGATGGTTGGGAGACGAACTGGATCGGATTCAATAGGAGTAATTTATGCCAGTATTCATATCACTGCTGCGTGGCATCAACGTTGGCGGTAACAAGAAAATCAATATGGCGGAGTTGCGAACACTCTACGAGTCGCTGGGTTTGCGAGAGGCACAAACCCTCCTGCAAACGGGCAATGTTATTTTCGAAACCGACATCACCGACCGGGAGCAGCTTATCGCCCACATCGAAAAGGGCATTGAAGATGCCTATGGCTTTCATTCGGACATTATTATCCGCACCGTCGATGAGTTGATTGCTGCCGTTGAGGCGCATCTCTTCTCCGAGGAACAACTTGCCGACCCGAAAAAGATCGTGGTGATGTTCCTATCGGATGAGCCAGAAGCGGACGCCATCCATAAACTAAAGACAGGCTACAGCGGGCCGGAGGAAATGTTTTTTAGCGGCAAAGAAGCGTATCTGTACTATCCTGACGGCATGGGGCGTTCCCAATTATCCTATGCTCTCATCGAGAGAAGGTTGAAAACATCTGGAACGGTACGCAATTGGAATACGACCAACAAACTGCGAACACTTGCCGAGGAATTTAAGGCGTAATTGAAAATCGTCCACCTGACCTATTCAAATATAGCCAGTCAGGGGGGGCATGGCTTCCAGAAAATGGTATCTTAAATGCAGAGTTGCTTTCACGCTTGCCGGGGAGGGGGCGGATAAGCGACTCAAATGCCACTACCCGAATACCAGACTCGTGGCAACATCTACTTCAAGAACGCCTTTCGGAAAACCGGGAGGCGTTTCTTGTTATCACTCAAAGATAACGACGTCTGGCAGGGCCTCAACATCAGCCGGGATTTCCTCAATTGGATTGTTCAACACAAACAACCGTTGTAAAGCGGTCAGCTTGCCCATCTCCGGCGGCAGGTCTACCAGTAAATTGTTCGACAGGAATAACTCGCGGAGTTTGGTAAGGTTGCTAATCTCTGATGGCAGTGCAGCGAGTTGATTGTCCAACAAAACCAGTGCAGTCAAATTACGGAGATTACCAATCTCTGGCGGCAACTCGACCAGTTGATTACTCGCCAGATTAAACAGCCGCAAGCGTGTCAGATTGCCTATTTCAGGGGGAAGTGTTGTCAAGTGGTTGTCCTGTAGATAGAGGTCTTGCAGACGGGTGAGATTGCCGATTTCCGGCGGCAGTTCGGCGAGATGATTGCCGGACACATTCAGGTGGCGTAAATTGGATAACTTACCGATTTCCGGTGGGAGTTCAGACAATTGATTGTTGGATAGCGACAGTGTTTCAAGCTGGGACAGATTACCAATCTCCGGGGGAACGTTATCAATCTGGTTAAAATCTAAAGCGAGGGTTCGCAGGTGTCGTAACTCAGCAATTTCGGGTGGAATAACCGTCATCCCGGTCAGGTTTAGATTCAACGCTTCAAGACGCTTGAGTTGTTCGGTCTGCGCGACCAGAGACGTATTGCGATTAATGGGCAGCAACAAACGATTTCCGCTGACCGGATCACGCCATTCCAGCAGCCGGACCATCGCCACGAACTGTGGATCGCGGGTGGGGGAAGCATAGCCGTACATGATTGCCAGACCCGTTAGCCACAGTAAAACGACACGCATAATCAGGTCGCGCGGCACATCTGTTCCCTTCGATTTCAGGTCAAGGTTGAGTCAAAGTCTAAACCATTACTCTAAAATCGTCAGGTCCGGCATCGCTCTGATCTCTTCGGGAATATCAAGTGCCTTATTTTCTCTCACATCCAGCTCTCGCAGATTGGTTAGTTGACTCACCTCAACAGGCAATCCTTTCAGTTGATTATTGTCCACATTCAGCAACTGCAAAGAGGTGAGATCCCCAATTTCGGGCGGGAGTTCGGTCAAGTCGTTAGAACCCACATCCAGTGCTTGCAGCATCGTCAGATTGCCAAGCTCCGGTGGCAATGCGGTGAGTTCGTTGTCCCACATTTCCAGTACTTCAAGACCTGTCAGACTGGTAAGCTCCGGCGGGAACTCGGTAAACTGGTTCCTGCCCAACACCAGAGTTTTGAGACTGTCAAGATTGCTAAATTCGGGTGGGAGTTCCGTCAGCCTGTTAAGCCCAAGATTCAGTCTTTCGAGGCGGGTAAGATTGCCGATTTCGGGCGGAAGTTCGCTCAGGTCGTTAAGAGCAAGATCAAGCACTCGCAAACTGGTGAGATTGCCAATTTCCGGGGGAAGTGCGGTTAGAAAGTTCCATGACAGCAGCACCTCTTCCAGACCAATCAGTTCACCGATTTCCGGTGGGAGTTCTGTAAGAGCGTTATCTGCCAGATTAAGCACTCTGAGGTTTTTGAGATTACCGATTTCCGGTGGAAGTTTCTCCAACTCTTTCATGCCTGCCAGATCAATGACAGTAAGATTAGCAAGCATGCCAATTTCGGGTGGGAGTTCTGTCACATATGCGCCCTTTAAATTCAAATCCTCAGTATTCAGAAGCTGGCGAACCTGTTCTGCAACTGCTGCGTCACGATCAACCGGCAGCGGCAGACCTTGTCCGGTGACCGGGTCACGCCATTCCAGCAGCCGGACCATTGCCACGAACTGTGGGTCTTGTTCGGGGGCGGCATAGCCAACCATCCCTGCTAGATTGACCAGCCACATGATAATCACCCATTTCACCATGCTTCGAGGCACCGCGTTTCCCTTTCCCATACCTATGATAATAATCGGCTGGGCATTAACCAGCAACCAGCGCTTGACGGGGAAGAATTGTCCAGATTGCCTATCAAAAATTGGGTAAAGTGGGTGATGTTGAAGAAAAGGGGTGTGGTTATATTAATACTGAGTTGCATTCACTAATGTCAGGGACAACAGAGTTACTCTCAAACTGTTTCACTATCCTTACCCTGGCACTACTTTTCCAGAGACGCCTCTCGACCCACCGGGAGGCGTTTTTCTTTGATTTGCATAAAAAATCCCCCACCTGACCTATAACAAATGTACCCAGTTAGACCAGATGCGTTTGCAAAAGTGTCGTTATATTGTTGGAGAGTTGCATTCACTGTAATCAGAAAGGGCGGGGAACTGTCCTTTCTGGCACAATCTCTTTCCCAGAACGTCTTCCGGTGGGGCCGGAAGACGTTTCTTTTTCCTATGATACGGCTTATGTGAAATGAAAAACTGAACCCCCTCTGTCGTGCTGGCGACAGAGGGTTAGGGAGGGGTCATAAGGGTTCATTTATCGGTATATATTTTACATAGAGCGTATGATACATTTAGTCATAACCCACATGAGGACGTGCCGTTGCACGTCCCTACCAATGCGACGTGGTGTTCGTAGGGACGCCCAACGGGGCGTCCGCCAGCGAAAGCACCCTGACCGTTCACTTTATCCGGTGACTTGAGCAGGTTGGTTTGTCGTGCCCGGTCCGCAAAAACAGCACAATGTATTACCCGCCAATCGTTCCTGTACATCCGGGGTATCATTCCCTACGCCTAGTCTAATATCCCCTAACTTACCTAGTCAAAGTATGCACCAATGGCTCATTTGAACGATACGCTCTTTGGATATTCTTTAATTGAGAATGAGTTGGTCAACAAGACAACAAGGAGAAATTCACATGTTAAGTTGGGCCGTACTGTTCCTCATTATTGCACTGGTAGCCGCCATACTTGGTTTTGGTGGTATTGCTGGAGCCGCCGCCGGGATTGCTCAGATTCTGTTCTTTGTCTTCCTGGTGTTGTTCGCAGTAGCGTTAATCGCCGGTCGCCGAGTTGTTGTGTAAACTCTACCCAAAACCCACCGTGTTTGTGGCGTACTGACTGAGGTTAGTACGCCACTTTTTGTGACACTCAATACAAGGAGATGACAGATAGACTTTATTCCCCATCGACAAGATTTTTGCCAAGTGCCACCGTAATTTGCTGGTTGCCCCACACTTCGAGAGCGCCATCCGGGGAAAAGGCAGTTCCAGCCCCGGCCTTGATACCCAGTCCATAAGCATTCGGATAATTGCGCAAAAATTCGTGCATCACATCAATATCGGCATCATCGACGGTGACGATGGCACGCTTCAACCACGAAAAGCTGGGCCGCACCTGATGCTCATTATCCAGCAGCCACTGCCCGAAAATCGCTGCGCCGTTGCCAATGCCGATGATGGTCGCGCCGTTATCGTAGGAGCGCTGCAACGAGCGCATCACGCCGCCTTCCAGACCGCCGCGCAAGCGTTCGATGTCAGGGCCATCGCCAATAAGAATGATTCCGGCTTCTTCAAGGCGTTCACGCAGAGTCGCCTTATCCTCGTCCACCACATCCACCAGATAACCTGTGCGGCTGCCCATATCCGCCAGCTTTTGCAGGTTTTCTTCGGCTGTGTCTTCATCTCCCGCCGCCCAGATATAGGCCAGTGGTCCTTCCGCTTTGGTGCGATTCAGGGCCTCGCCCACCATATCCGACGTCAGCAGATCATCAAAATTACCGTGTCCGAGGAGGATGAGATAACCTTCGCCGTCGCGCCACTGGAAAATGCTCGATTGGGGCATGGGTACCTCCTGTTCTTGTGTTGCGTGATTGGACTGCCAGGTCTGGCTGGCAGGTTTGCCATAGACATTCTCATCATAGCTCCCGAATCGGGATTCAATCAAGTTTCGCTTCTTGTAATAGGCCCAGTCACCATGTTTAATGGTCTGACGGAAATCGTATTTGGCGACATCCTGCGGGCTGCACATATAGGTCCAGGCCAGTGTCTGATTGCCGGATTCGAGTTCCACCGGGATTAAGACACGGCGCAAATCACAGGCAGCGGGGTTGTTTTCGTCGAAGCCTTCCAGATAATCCATTTCTTTCATCAACTCGTGATAGCTGCGCGGATGCAGAATCATCAATTCCCCATAGACGTAGTCATGGCCGAAGGTCATGATGGGGTACTGCTTGAAGTTATAGAGCATCATCGATGGTGCACGAGCGGGCTGCTCGTACACAGTGCGCCAGCGCAGCAGGGTATAATTTTCCTGCCCACGCATTAACGTGCCGTAGAAAAAGAACGGGTATTGGTCAGAAGACATAGTCCCCAACTGCGGATGTAAGTAAACTTGCGCCAACGATCAGCGCCTCCTCGTCAATGTCGAAATTGGGGTGATGATGCGGGAATGCCCCATCCCTTTGAGCAGACCCCACAAAGAAATACACCCCGGGCACTTCGTGCAGGAAAAAACCGACATCCTCAGCGCCCATCGTCCGAACATTGTCAAGAATGGTCAGGTTCGCATCCAGTGCCGCGAACCCGCTGCGCAGCCGCTGGCTGACCTGCACATCATTTACTACGGCGGGCGTCAATGGGCGGATGTCGAGCTTAATGGTACACGCCATCGCGGTGGCAACGCTCTGTGCAATTTCATCAAATCTGTGTACCATTTTTTCATAAATATGCTCTTCAAAGGTGCGAATCGTACCCGTCAGGGTGACCTCAGATGGAATAATATTGAAGGCGTCGCCCCCGTGAATGGTAGTGAAACTCAGGACACCGGCTTCCAATGGCCCGACATTGCGGCTGACAACTGTCTGGGCCGCGTTGACAATCTGGCTGGCAGCGACAATGGGGTCGTGGGTTTGATGCGGGGCCGCGCCATGCCCACCTGAACCAATCACCGTCAGGACAAAATCCGCCGCGCTCGCCATAAAAGGGCCGGGCGTGATGGCAACATCGCCAACCGGCAAATCGTTCCACAGATGCAGGCCGAGCACGACATCGGGCCTCGGTCCGGTCAAGACACCATCACCCAGCATGGCCTGTGCCCCTACCCCAATTTCCTCGGCGGGCTGGAAGACAAATTTGACACGCCCCTTCAATTGATCGCGCTGCTGTGACAGAATCGAAGCAACCGTCATGGCAATGGCGGTGTGACCGTCGTGCCCGCAGGCGTGCATTTTGTTGGGGGTTGCGGAGACATAGGGCACATCGTTGGCCTCGTTAATCGGAAGCGCGTCCATGTCGGCGCGAATCATCACGGTCGGGCCATCGGTTTCGCCCTCCAGAATGCCCACCACACCTGTTTTCCCGACGCCGGACTGCACTTCCAATCCAAGATGGCGCAGATGATCTGCCACAATACCCGCCGTGCGGAATTCCTCAAAGCCGAGTTCGGGGTGGCGGTGAAAATCGCGCCGCCAGTGGATCAAATTGTCGCGCATGGCCTCAACATCAGCCCGGAAGGATTTCATGGGGGGATCTCCTGATATTTTTTGGACGAAATTTATATTTTCCCACTCCTCCGCAATAAGACCGTCACCCAGAATAATTTAGGGACATTTGGCGGAGAACGTTCCGTTGCACGTCCCTACCACCCGCGCCATTTCGTAGGGACGCCCAACGGGGCGTCCTGCATGTGCCTTGCCAGGACCTATCTTGGACGGATAGGAAGGAGTGTAAACGTAATTCTACAGGACTTGTCAGGCGAAATGAATGTGTGATCGATAAGCGATTGGGGCAAAATCCTGGTGGAGCGTAACGTTTTTCGGTTTCTACCGATTTAACAGATGAGATGAGATACACACAGCCGGGTTGTCTGGTATGGGTATAATCATGACCATCCAGACACGTATCCAGATCGGATTCAAAGGCATGATAAGGGATGCATCCACCGCCTAACGAACGTGAATTGATCGAACGTACTAAAAATGGTGATAAACAGGCAATGAGCGTACTGTACGAGACATATGTACAGCAGATTTTTCAATACATCAGCTATCGCGTACCATCCGAGGCCATCGCGGAGGATTTAACGGCGGATGTATTCGTGCGCATGATACAGGGGCTGTCAAAGTATCAATACACGGGTGCGCCGCTGGGGGCGTGGCTGTTTCGGGTTGCCGCCAACCGGATTGCCGATCACTACCGGGAAAACCAACCAGCCTCTGCTTCATCCACTATCGAGGAAAATCTGACCACGAGCGATGAGTTGGGTGAGTTATTCGACAAAAAAGAAGAGCAGTCACAGCTTCTTGCGGCGCTTCACATGCTGTCCGAAGACTACCAGAATGTCCTCATTTTGCGCTTTGTGAAAGACCTGTCTCATGCCGAGGCTGCCGACATCATGGGCAAAACAGAAGGAGCGGTGCGCATCCTACAACACCGGGCGTTAAAGGCGCTCGGAACGGCTGTAGCCGGGTTAACGGAAGGAAGAGGTGGGCACGATGGATGACCAGCCGCTCACTCCTGAAGAACTGGCCCTGATAGAACGCCTGCGCAATATGCCCCAGCCGGAACTGCGCCCGGCGGCGGTTGAGAAAATCCAGCAACAGTTGTTTCAAGAACTGGAGTTGATGACGGCTGCATCTTCAGCGGCTGCCTCGACAACGAGCATACTGAGCCTGCCCAAAATACTGCTGATAACAGTCGTAATTGTTGTGATTATTGTGGTCAGCATAAGTTTGCAACCGCCCGAAAATGATTCCGGTGATGCACAAAATCCAACGAACGAAACCCTCCCATCCGCGACACAACCGCCGACCGTAACACCGGGATTCACAGCAGAACCCACCACCGAAACTCTCCCGGCGACGCCAGTGGATGAGGACGTTACGGCGACTGCCACACCGACCCCCGAAAATAAGTGCGGGGGAGGCAGTGAGGATTGGGATTGTTCCAGTGTAGAGGTGGAAGGTACCTGTATCAATAGTAATGGCGTGGATACCGCCAGCTTCATTGTAACCAACACGGGAGACCCCGCTGGGGGTGACATGGATGGTCCGGTTGAATTTCGCCTGTATGTGAATGGCACACTGCTTGAAACAGGCACATTGCAAATTCCGGGTGGCGATAGCGCGACCATTACCTATGAAGGTGAACTCAACGATGTGGTACGGCTCGAAGTCGATCAGCGCCCCGGTCATCCCGGTCAGGGTAGCCCCAATGCCGAGGTCATACTGGATTGCGATTCCGGGCCAATGCTGGTGATCGAAGGCCCCGTTTCGGAAATCAACCTCAATATCATCACCATTTTCGACATCGACATCGAACTGGCTCCCGACGACCCGCTCCTGCTACAGCTTAAGATTGGCGACATCGTGCGGGTTCAAGGCTCGGCTGATTTCGAGGGGAATGTCCTCGTGATTGCCGTCATGAACATTTTCGTCATCGAATACGATACCATTATATTTGTTAATCTTCCGGCTGGTTGCAAACTGACCGGCTTTGGCAACGGGCATATCCGCTGCAAAGGCGATCACAGTCCGCCACCGGGTAGATAATCAGGCATGGCCCTATGAAACGAGGTCCGTTGAATGGTTCGAGATGTTGTTTGTCCTGTTTGCCAAACCGTGAATGAAATCACCGAAGATCCAGTGTGTATCCAATGCGGTCAACTCCTTACTCGTGACATCGACCAGACACTCCTGGATACAACGACCGTTGGATTGCGTCAGCAAATACAAGCGTACTTGAGCGAGCAACGACCCCAGGATCAAATAGACACTGGTGAGATAGCCTTGCATTTTATCGAAACCAACCAGACAACGACACTCAATTATACGCGCCCCATCCTGTTGGGGCGGAGGAAAAAGTACTCGCCAACCGACGACATTTTTATTGATCTCACCGACCACAATGCTTATGTATTGGGCTTATCGCGCGAACATGCCCGCATCCAGCACATTAACGATGAGTATGTGATTGAGGATTTAGGCAGTTCCAATGGGACGCTGCTGAACGGGAAACCTCTTGAACCCAAACATCAGTTCTCCCTAAATGATGGCGAT
>JAKEEQ010000445.1 GCA_022616515.1 Chloroflexota bacterium
AGGCCGGAGCATCAGCAGAGGATATTCAAGCGCAACTTGATTTTCTCAATGCACTCTTCCCCCTGCTGCAAGCACGAGATTACGAGGCGATCCGCGAGTTGGGCTATGAAACTGCGCTGGAACAGTGGGAGCAGTTAACGGAGGAGGAACGCACGGCTACCGGCGCGGAAGACGCGGAATCCTTTGCCCAAACTGCCGCCGACAACATGCTCGCACAGGTGGGTAACGAGCCTTTCGCATCGTTGATTGAATATGATCCCACTGCCGATTTAGCCACGATTGACGTACCCATTCTCGCGATATACGGCGGGCTGGATCTTCAGGTCAATGCGGAGGCGAATGTCGCTGCTCTGGAAACCATTGTGGCGGATGTGACCATCATCACGCTGGAAGACGCCAATCATCTCTTTCAGGCCGCCGAAACAGGCAGCATTCAGGAATACAGCCAGCTTGAGTTCGGCTTTACCGCCGAATTTCTACCAACCGTCAGCGACTGGATACTTGAACGGGTGGATGTCGTGGCTGAATAGAGGCCGTACAGACCCCGCGAGAGTCATTTCTGGCGGGGTTAATATTCCCGACAACTGCCTTAGTGTGTCAGCAAGTAATCCAACACCAGACGATTAAACTCGTCGGGCTTTTCCATATTGGGCAGGTGGGCGGTGTCCTCCATGACGACTTTTTTGGTGTGCGCCATACGCTCGTGCAGAATTGCGCTGACGGTTTTGATAGCCTCGGTATCATCTTCCCCCACGAGGATGAGGGCCGGGGTTTTGATCTCGCCCAACCGCACGAATGCAGGCGGATCCAGTGGGATTTCCTTAGCGCCTTCGGCCTGCTCTTCCAGTTCATAGCTGCGTAGAATCATTTCGATGACCTGTTCGCGTAGATGTCGTGGCACATCGTCAAGGTCACGCTCTGGCCCGACCAGCCACGTTTCCATTTCGATGTGGGCCGCCAGATGTTTGTCCCCGGCATCGAAGGCATCTCCAGCGGCTTCCCATAATTCCTCAAGTTGTGGATCGGTGAGTTTATACCCGCCGCAGGCCGACCCCAACAGCACCATCGCCTCCACCATGTGCGGATGCGTCAACGCAAAATTGAGGGCAATCGCGCCCCCCATCGACATGCCGACGATTTTGCAGGTGTTGATTTGAAGGTAATCGAGAAGGGCTTTTAAGTCTTCATGGTGGCTGTAGCTGTGATTCGGCGGCATGACGGTTTGCCCGTAGCCCCGCACATCGTAAATCAGAACGCGGCTTTGCTGTGCGAAGAAATCGACTTGCTGCTGCCAGCTACGGCTGTCGGCAACGCCCGCGTGGATGAAGACGAGCGTGTCGTCGTCTTCACCGGATAGCTTGTAGTGAAATGTCGTGCCGTTAAGTTCAACGGTTGAATCCGTGATGTAGTCCATAAATTTCCCTTAAATCAACACATATCGGCGCAACACCCGGACGCCATGTATGGCGTCCCTACGATACCCGGTTCGAATTCGTCCGTAGGGACGGGATACATCCCGTCCGCTTTCTTATATCGTTCCGATTCATCCGAAAAACGAAGGGGTGATTCTGCGTACTCTTAGAATAACAAATGGGTGGCCGATTTGACCACCCATCTCAGTACCTACTCTTCATCATCATCGAATTCTTCATGCCAGTGATCGGCAATGAAGTTTTGCGGATCGGGGGCGATGTAGCGTTCGTAGAAGTCGGAGAAGACCGCCTTCGCATCACGCTCCACCCCCTGACGCACGAAGTACTCACACACCCGCTCAATATCACGGCGCAGGATAAAGGCTGCCTGTGTATTGCCCCGACTGTTGACCACCTGCGGGAAGTCAATCAGGACAATGTCGCCCTCCCAATACAGGATGTTGTATGGCGACAGGTCGCCGTGAATCATGTCCATGCTCAGCATCAGGTCCACGTTATTCATCACGATGTCGTACAGGTAATACGCCTCGTCACGATCCTCGATGCGGATCTTGTTGAGCGAGGACGCGGCGCGATTGGCATCGCCGATGTAGCTCATAAGAATGGTGTTCTCATTCACTTCCACCGGCTTTGGCACCGCACCCCCCACCTCATACATCTCTTGCAGCGTGCGAAACTCGTACATCAGCCACGAGGTGTGCTCGACCTGTCTACCGAACGATGAATGCTTCTTGATGGCCCGCATGGTGCGGTGATCGCTGTTGTCGATGATTTCGTCCTTGTCGCTGAGCAATTCGCGACCATCGCGATACATCTGGTCGTTGGTCAGATTGCGGAACTTGCGCGGGCGATACACTTTCGCTGCCAGATAGTCCCCTTCATAGGCCGGGCCGGTTGCACAGCGATAAACACTGGCTTCCTTGCCGCCTTTGACCAGCGCCAGCACATCGCTGATGAGGTCCTCCTCAAAGAATGAGCGCAGCGAGTCAATCAACCAGTCCGCCTCATAGAGTGATGGGGTGTAGGTCGTCTTGAAGCTCTCAAAGTGATCGAGGCTGAAATCATCGCCCGCGATCTCAATCAGTTGTTCGCTGACCGTTTTCTTAGGTACATGTCGTGCTTTTGGTTTGCGCTTGCGGCGAGCGCGTCGATCAAAATTGGTTGGATCGAATTCTTCTTCGTAGGCCGCGTATTTGTCGAAATCGTCGTAACGACTCAAGGTTGGTTTCCCTTTTTCTCAGGATGTTCATATGCATACTGGGCGCAATGAAATATTACGCAAACGGATTTATGCAGTTGTGGAATCGGGGATCCGAATCCAGCGCGTTGAGGTTGTTGGATACGCCGGACTATGAAAAAGGGGAGGAAACTGGTTGATTGGTGTGGTTCCTGCCACTATATAGAAACAGCGTATCCGTTCTCGACAAGGACTGCTTTCTTATGACCCATAGATACGCCTCCTGAGTGGCTAATTTCTATCACTGCCAGTTAATATAACACGAAAACGATTCGCAATGCAAGCATTTTGTTTGGGAGGACTACGAACAAGTTGTCCGCCACCGTGAAGCCAATTGGAATGTTACCCGATTCATTCGGAAAACTGCATTTGCGGATTTTGATCGAAGGGCTGCTATTCCACGCCCCGGAATTTATTCCCGGGTGCAGACAAAAACACCCTGCCATTTGCTGACAGGGTGCTTTGTTTTACGCTTGCGGTTCGCGTTAGTCTTCTTCTTCGTCCAGATCGTAATCGGAGATGATACGGATCGAACCGGCGTGGCTCTGGGTACGGCGGTAGACGTTAATCGCCAGTTCCGCCTTGCGCATCTCCTGAAGATACAATGTTTGCTCTTCGGGCGGCACACCCTGTTCCAGAATCTGGGCAATTCGATCACGTGCTGCTTCGGCTTCCCGGATGTTGATGCCGTTGGTGAAGCTGGCTTCATCGGCAAGCACGGTGACTTTGGTCGGACGAATCTCGACCACGCCACCATAAACCACGAAGCTTTCCTGAGCATTGCCCCGCTTGACAATCAACTCACCATACTGCATCGTCGTCAGCACCGGCGCATGGTTGGGCAAAACACCCATCACGCCCTCGCGTGCCGGTATGACCACCATGTCGGCGTCGGGCAGGTCCAGAAGCTTGCGCTGTTGGGTGACCACTTCAACATGAAGGGGCATAGCAGTTGCTCCTAGTCTTCCTTGTCGGATTCGTCATAGCGCTGCATGACTTCGTCGATGGAACCCACCATGTAGAACATCCCTTCGGGGATGTGGTCGAGTTCGCCATCAAGGATCATGCGGAAACCGCGAATGGTATCTTCCATCTTCACATACTTACCGGGGCGGCCTGTAAACTGCTCCGCTACCTTAAATGGCTGGGTGAGGAAACGCTGAATGCGACGGGCACGTGCCACAACGAGTTTGTCTTCTTCGCTGAGTTCTTCAACCCCCAGAATGGCGATGATGTCCTGAAGTTCCTTGTAGCGCTGGAGGACGTTCTGGACTTCATTGGCGGTGTCATAATGTTCCTGACCAACCACCAGCGGGTCCAGAATCTTGGAACTGGATGCCAGCGGGTCAACGGCGGGGTACAGCCCCTGTGCCACCAGATTACGTGACAGGGAAATCGTACCGTCGAGGTGGGTAAACACCGCGACCGGGGCCGGGTCGGAATAGTCGTCTGCCGGAACGTAAACGGCCTGCATCGAGGTAATCGAACCGCGATTAGTGGAGGTGATGCGCTCCTGAAGCTGGCCCATTTCCTCGGCCAGTGTCGGCTGATAACCTACCGCCGAGGGCATGCGCCCCAGCAGTGCCGATACTTCGGAACCGCTCAGTGAGAAGCGGAAGATGTTGTCGATGAAGATCAGCACATCACGGCCTTCATCGCGGAAATATTCCGCCATCGCCAGCCCGGTCAAACCAACGCGCAAACGCACACCCGGCGGCTCGTTCATCTGACCGAAGACCATTGTTACCTTATCGAGCACACCTGATTCTTCCATTTCGCCGTAGAGCTGCGTTCCTTCACGGGTACGCTCGCCCACCCCGGCAAATACGGACAGACCGGCGTGTTCCTTACCGATGGAGTCGATCAGTTCGGTGATGATAACGGTCTTGCCCGTTCCCGCACCGCCGAAGATGCCCATCTTACCACCCTTCGTGAAGGGCAACATCAGGTCGAAGACTTTAATACCCGTCTCGAAAACCTCAACGCGGGCGCTCTGGTCAGAGAAGGGCGGCGCGTCGCGGTGAATGGGGTAATAGGCTTCGGCTTCCGGGGCTGGCTTTCCATCAATCGGACGACCTAACACATTGAAAATACGTCCCAGCGTGGATTCACCAACCGGCACTTTGATGTAGTCGCCAGTTGCATAGGCGGGCACTCCGCGCTGCAACCCGTCGGTGGTATCCATCGCCACGCAGCGCACCTCATGATCGCCGAGGTGGAGCTGCACCTCAAGGATCAGATCGTCGTCGTTTTGACGCGGCACGGCGATAGCGTGGTAAATATCGGGCAACTTATCTTCGGGATGGAATGCCACGTCCACCACATTACCCAGAATCTGTTTTACATAACCTTGTGATTCGCTCATAGTTTCTCCCGTGAGTTAGTTCGCTTGTTCAGCTTTCAACGCACCACCAACGCGACTGATAAAATCATCGGCGGCACGTACCGTTTCTTCACCTTCAAGGGCAGCAGCGCCACCCACAATATCCAGAATTTCGCTGGTGATCGCCTGCTGGCGGGCCTTGTTGTATTCCAGCCTCAGGTCGGAGGCCAGCGCAACCGCATTTTCACTCGCATTCCGCATGGCGATCATCCGGGCGCTGTGTTCGCTTGCCAGACTTTCCAGCACGGCATGATAGACCTGGAGTGCCGTAAAACGTGGCACAATTTCACCCACAATTTCAGCCGCTGATGGCTCGAATTCGTAGACCAGCCCCTGTGTGGTGGCCTCCGGCTCCGCTTTCAGGAATTCGGCCTGAACACGGTTGCGTGGTTCGAAATTTATCAGCGGCAGCAGATTGACCACCGTGGGGCGCTGGGTCAGCGTATTGATGAAATCCGTATATGCCACAAACACCTGATCGGTGTCGCCGCTCAGGAATTCATCCACCACAATCTGGCCCACCGGCATAATTTCTCCAAAATCGGGGGCTGCTGGCAAACCGCTAAATTCGGCGATGACTTTGGCTCTTGAGCGCAGCAGGTAGTCACGCCCTTTGCGCCCGACCGTCACCCAGCGAATGTTTTGCGCGGGCACGTCCAGCGATGAGGCAAAGCGTTCCGCCACGCGGATGATATTATTGTTGTAGGCTCCACATAACGAGCGGTCGGATGTGATGAGAATGATGTTCACATTGCCCACTGTCTCGCGTTGTTCCAATAGGGGATGTTCAACCGCCCCAACGGCCTCAGCCACATTAATCAGGATTTCCCATGCTTTCAGGCTGTACTCGCGGCTGTTCGTCACTGCTTCCTGAGCACGACGTACTTTACTCGCCGAGACAGCCTCCAACGCACGGGTCACCTGAGCAATGTTCTGGACGCTGGTGATGCGGCGTTTAATGTCTCTTGCTGTAGCCATAAATCTGTCCTAGGCCCAGGTCTGGTTAAATGTGGAACAGGCATCCGTGAGAATATCGTCAACGGCTTCCAGCGTCATGTTGTCATATAATGCTTTTACGTATTCAGGATACTGGGTTTCCAGATGACGGAAAAAGCCACGTTCCCATTCCTTGATGCGCTCAATCTCAACATCGTCCAGATAGCCGCGTGTGCCTGCATAAATAATTGCTACCTGAATGTGCAGCGGGTCGGGGCTGTACTGCGGCTGCTTCATAATCTCCATCAGACGCGCACCACGATCAAGCTGGCGCTGGGTGGCCCGGTCGAGATCACTACCAAACTGGGCAAATGCCGCCAGTTCACGGAACTGAGCAAGGTCCAGCTTCAGCGGACCGGCGATCTTCTTCATGACTTTGGTCTGGGCGTCACCACCCACCCGGCTCACCGAAATACCGATGTTAAGGGCGGGGCGCTGCCCGGCGAAGAAGAGGTCACTCTCAAGGAAAATCTGACCGTCGGTAATGGAAATGACGTTGGTGGGCACATAAGCGGTGATGTCACCCAACAGGGTTTCGATAATGGGCAGGGCCGTCAAACTGCCGCCGCCTTCTCCCTCCGAAAGCCGGGCTGCCCGCTCCAGCAACCGACTGTGCAGGTAGAACACGTCACCGGGATAGGCTTCGCGTCCGGGTGGACGGCGCAGCAGCAGCGATACCTGACGATAGGCCCAGGCGTGTTTGGACAGGTCGTCGTAAATCACCAGCGAGTCGCGCCCCTGATCCATAAACCATTCGCCAATCGCACAGCCCGCATAGGGTGAAATATACTGCATGGCTGCCGGGTTGGATGCACCTGCCACAACGATAGTCGTGTAATCCATCGCACCCACATCTTCCAGCGCCGTTACCACGCGGCGAATTTCTGAGGCACGTTTACCAATCGCCACGTACACACAGTTTACGCCCTGGCCCTTCTGGTTGATGATGGTGTCGATGCAGATGGCGGTCTTGCCCGTGCTGCGGTCACCAATGATCAACTCGCGCTGACCACGCCCAATCGGGATAAGGGCGTCAATCACGCGCAGGCCGGTTTGCAGCGGGGTATCCACATTTTTACGCTGGATAACGCCGGGGGCGATCTTCTCAACCGGGTAATAATCAGCAACACCAGTCAATGGACCTTTGCCGTCCAGCGGGCGACCGAGGGCGTCTACCACGCGACCGGTCAGACCGTTGCCGACGGGTACTGAGCTAATACGACCTGTAGCGCGAACCTCGTCGCCTTCATTAATGCCGCGATATTCACCGAGAATGATGATACCGATTTCTCTGGCTTCAAGGTTAAATGCAATACCTAATGTTCCATCTTGAAACTCTACCAATTCCTGGGCACGGACATTTGCCAGACCACTGGCAATCGCGATTCCGTCGCCAACTTCTTCTACTGTTCCAACTTCGACCGTTTCGATGGGTTTGTCGAAAGCATTAATCTGGTCGAGCAGGCCCTTCATAAAATCTTGTGTTATGTCCGCCATTCAGATTGCCTCCATATGCTTGGGTGGGGGACTTACAACATGTCAAGCTCGCAGCTTGATTGTGCTATATTTATGCTAGTCGCCTATTATGCCTCAAATCGATTGTTAAATGTAGAACAAATATCAAATCATGTCAAAAACATGAGCATGGCGTAGACTGTGCCCATTTTTTATACTTGTGTCTGGTAATGTGTCCACCAGAAGACTGAAGCCTATGCTCAACGAACCCAGCGACTCACCACAACAAAACACGCACGAACCTGCCTCGCCAGCCTGGAAGCCGAATCGGGGTGTCTACAATGCCGGACCATCGCAGTTTCCCGCACCGCCGCGTCCCCAACCAACCGCCGCCCCTTCTATCCGGCGTCCCGGCTGTGTAACGGTGACGGTCGGCGTGTTCTTTTTGATTGCATTGTTCAGTTTGCTGGGTCTGCTACAGAGCATGTTGTTGCTGGACGTTGTATTGGTGGTCGTCAACGCTGCCCAGATTGGGCTGGCGCTGGCTACGGTGTACGGTTTGATGGAGATGTATCGCTGGGGGGCCAATCTCGTCATTATTTTTTGCGCGGGGACCATCTTCCAGTGGATTTTGCAGGCGGTGTATATGAGCCTGCTCATTGGCGATTATCTCGACTCACCCATTGCCGTGACCTCGTACGTTATCGTAATTTTGATTATGACGTTTGTGATTATCGTGATTCTAGGGCTTATCATGGGCTGGTTTGTCCGGGTGCGCAAATGGTTTTTGCCCGGCAACCTGCCTCAGAAAATCGAACACCGCCTGTATCTCGCTGCGATCATATTCGTGCTGTTGTCAACGGTTGTCTCATTAACGGTGCTGCCGGAGGTGCTTGAAAACCAGCAGCCGCTTTTTGATCAGATCAACCGCCAGAGCGTTGGACCAGAGTAGCCCATACCGCATATATCACCCGGCACCGTCGCTCAGCAGCGTAAATCCGAAGGTGCTGCCTTTGCCGGGGATGCTGGTGACGGTTGCCTCACCACCCAACCGCCGGGCAATCAGGCGGGCAATTGCCAGACCCAGCCCATGCCCTTCCGCTTTACGTTCTTGCAGGCGCGAAAATGGCAGGAATATTTTTTCCTGCTGCTCAATGGTTAGTCCCTGCCCGTTATCTTCAATCCAGTAGAAGTTATTGTAATCGCCCTGCCGCGTTGCCCCGATTTCGATGTGCGGGGGTGTACCACCGTATTTGAGCGCGTTGGTGATGTAGTTGGTCCAGATGCTCTCAATCCACGGCGCATAGCCGAGCGCGGCTGGCATCTCATCCGCTACAACGATTGTGGCTTCGTACTTGTTAACCATATCGCCTAGCTGCGACAGTACTCCCCGAACCACCTGTGTCATATCAACCTTTCCCAGTTTGACATCTTCCGTGTCGCGGACGTGGGCAAATAGAATCAACGCTTCCAGCGTAGCGGTCATTTTCGACACAGTCTCGTTGATTTGAGTTATTTTGGCGGCTGTTTTCTCTTCGTCCTGCTGCTTGATGTAGTGCTGCAAAAGGTACATGGATGTTGACAGAAGTGATAAGGGTTGTTTGAGGTCGTGCCCAACGGCGTAGCTGAATGCCCGCAGTTCCTCAATCAACTGGCTTTGTTCCAGCAGCAGTCGTTGCTCGCTGCGGCGCAGTTCTTGCTTTTCAACAACCTTTTGAATAACGTTTTCCAGCAGGTGCAGATACCGCCCGCGAACATCTTTAACGATGTAATCATCCGTGCCCGCTTTCATCGCCTCAACGGCAACCAGTTCATCGCCAGACCCGGTCAGCATTATCATGGGCGGGGGAAAGTCGTTGGTCTCACGTATTCTTTGAATAACCTGAATGCCGGTCATATCGGGCAGGTTGTGGTCCACCAGAATCAAATCGAAGGGACGAATATAAAATTCTGCCAGCCCGTTTTCGCCTTCGTGAAAGATTGTCACGTCATAGCCGATTTCTTCGAGATGCATGCGGACCAATTCGGCAGTGCCTCGATCATCTTCAATGTACAAAATGCGCATTATCTTTGACTACTTTCCGGTAGTTCGATGACCGATAAAAATAGCCCAAGTTGCTTGATAGCATGAATAAAATCGTCGTAATTGACCGGCTTGTGCAAAAAAACATTACAGCCCAATGCATAGCAGCGGTTGACATCGCGAATGTCATCCGTAGAGGTCAATATAATGACAGGGATGGTGCGGGTACGTTCGTTGGTCTTCATCCACTCCAGCACCGCGAAGCCATCACGAACCGGCAGATTGAGATCAAGCAGCACCATCAATGATGAGGGTGACCCTCGAAGCGTGGCATCATCAATGTAGTCTACGGCGGCCTGCCCATCGGTGACATGCACAATCGGGTTATCCAGCCCGGCATCGCGCAGGTTCATGTTAATCAGCAGGGCGTGTCCTTCATCATCCTCCACCAGCAGAATGGTTGTGCGTTGCGCCGTGCTCATGAGCATTTCCTTTGGGTAATGTAAATGAAAATGTCGATCCCTCATCAAGCGTAGAATCGAACCAGATACTGCCGCCCAGCCGTTTGACCAGCGTCTGCACATATGCCAGCCCCATGCCTTCACCTTCGACCGTTGGCCGTCCGGCCCGCCGGAAGGGGGCAAAAACCTTATCAAAGTCCGCCTCGGCAATCCCACGCCCGTTATCCTGAACATGAATAGTGCTTTGCAAAGCATCATCCTCAGCATAAATTCGTATCCAGCCCGGCCTACCGGGGTCAAGATATTTAACCGCATTGGTGATGATATTGGTCAATATTTGGTCAAGGGCAAGGCGATCTGCACGGACATCCGGCAAATCTTCGATTTGAAACTGAATGTTCTGCGCCTGAATCTGAGAGGAAAATGCCTGCTTAATTTGGCTGACCAGTTGATCTACCGAAATCATCGCGTAGTTAAGCTGGTGCCTGCCCAGCCGCGAGAGGGTCAGGATGGCAGACGTATAACTGTCCATGCGTTCAACGGCATTCTGGATAAAGTGAAGCGCCGTTGGAATGCGCTGTTCGGTGAGCTTGTTCCATTGCCCACGCTGTTCACCTGTCAGTTCAGAGGCAAATTCCTTGCCAAGTTCAACCATCTGCTGGAGGCATGTGTCCAGAACCGTCGTAAAACCTTGCAGATTAATCAGCGGCGACCGCAAATCGTGCGAGACGATATAGGCAAATTGTTGGACCTCGGCATTGGCCTGTTCGAGATGCAAATTCAGTTCCTGCATCTCAAGTTCGGCCTGTTTGCGTTTGGTGATGTCCAAATAGGTGCCGAACATGCGCAGCGGCCTGCCATCTTCCGTCCACTCCATGACCGTCCCGCGTTCCCACACCCAGACCCAGCGCCCATCTTTGTGTTTCATGCGGACTTCACAATCGTAGAATTCGGACTCGGCGGCAAGATGCTGCTTTAGAAGTGTATCTGATCGGGTCAGGTCGTCGGGGTGAATGAACTCGCGCCATGTCTCATAATTGGTGGAAGCCAGTTCGTCCAGTGTATAGCCGATAATGCCTACTGCCCGTTCGTTGAGGGTAATCGTTCCGCTCAAGATGTTCCACTTCCATGTTCCGGCGCGGGTTGCTTGAAGGGTCATTTTCAGCCAGTTTTCACTTCGACTCAGGGCCTGTTCAATCATTTTCTGCCGCGAGACATCTTGAATGGCGATCATCCCGCCAATGATGGTACTGTTCAGGTCATACATTGGCACACAGCGGAAATCATAAGTCTTACCCTCGTGTTCGATATCAAATTGGAAGGTTTCGCCCTGTAATACCTTTTTATACATAGGGATCATGTCGGCCTGCCGTTCCGGGGGCAACACCTCGTAGGCTGTCTTGCCGAGCACTCCCTCAATATCGTAACCAACCGAACGGAGTATGGGGCCGTCGGCAACCGTAAAACGCAAATCGTTATCAAATACAGCGACGGCCATATCGGGCAAGTGCTCGATCAATACCCGGTAGAGGGCTTCGCTGCGTTCCAGTCGCAGTTGAGCTTCTTTGCGCTCAGTGATGACCTCGGTAAGCATAACAATTCCACCGATAGTCTCGTCTGCATACCAGGGCTGGACTTCCCAGCGCACCCAATCAACGGAACCATCAGTTCGCGGAAATGGATCGCCATCGCTTTTTTCGATAGCCCCTTCCAGGCACCGTTGATGAACAGTTTTCCAGTCATGACTTTCCGGGAAGATGTCATAGTGACTTTTGCCAATAATATCGCGATCCTCCAGACCATATTGGACAAACCATTGATCGCTCGCGGCAAGGTAGCGCATCTCCGTGTCAAACATGGCAACTGCCATCGGCGAATGCTTGATAAACAGGTGATAAAAGATTTCCTCATGTGACGTTTGCTGCTTGACGGGGGAATGTTGATGTTTAATTTGGTCTGTCTCGATGGCCCGCCCGATATTCCAGGCTATCATCTCGATGAACTCAACATCCGTATCTTGAAATTTAGCTTCACGAGGCAGCGCCGCAGCAAAAGCAAGCGTACCGTAAATCTCATTCCCAACGATGATAGGCGTGCCTATGTATGCCTCTAATTCGAGGTTGGGGTAAATTGGCGTTGCGCCTGTTTTCTCACAACAAACAGTCTCCCGTGAGGATACGACCCTGCGGCAATAGGTATCACCAACAGAAAATACAGCACCCGATGAGACATATTTGTCTGGTGGGTAAACTGCTTGTACGGAGTATTGTGTATTATCTCTCTTGATGCGACTGACAACACCAACCTCCATAGCCAGAATCTCACAACCCGCCGTGAGATAGGCTTGCAGCATATCCCCGGCATCGGTGAACCGACGAGTGCTGATGTCGTGGAGCCGTTTAACATTATTTGAGGATTTCTGAAGGGCTGTAACTAAGTCAACCAGTTCTTCCAGCGACACATCATGAAGATCTGCCTGCAATAGCGTCTCCAGAATGTCATTCAGGTGATAGTCCGGTTGATGTTTCATAATATCACTCACGCTTAATATATTTATATTTATCTATGCATCATACACACATTTGGAATCCATTATAAGGAATATGGCGGGGGCTGTTCGTTAATTTTTATTTATTTTTCACAAAATTATGGATTCGTGGTGACATATTGACAGACAGCATATATGCTACCCCTACGGGAATCGTGAATGATCGTAGGGACGCCATACATGGCGTCCGTTGTATCTTAAAAATATGGTAGGCTGAGGACAGGCGTCTATCACCGACAGGCCGGTGGATGAGAGGTTGGGGGCGTCCCAAAGCCTAGGAGCTTGCCAGGTAGACGAACCCATCCATGGCCCATGTCATCCGAAGTCGACTGGTATCTGAAGCCGCCCGGAAACAGGGATGAGCTTGTATTAGTGCAAGGTTGGCTGAGCGTGACATATTGCCTGTCGGGATGGACATCATGAGCGAAAAGAGATACGGCATGAGTATACCTATTGTAGGACTGGATATTGGCAAGGACCAGCTTGAGGTGGTCCTGCTGCGGCCTGAGCAGCCGCCTGAACAGGCGCAATTTGCCAACACCCCCAAAGGATTTGGTCAAGTGTGGCGCTTTCTCAAAAAGCGTCAGGCGCAGCAAGCCCATGTGTGTATGGAGGCCACCGGGCTGTACTACGAACAGATTGCCGACTTTCTGTATGAGCAAGGGCTTAAGGTAAGTGTGGTCAACCCAGCACGGATCAAAGCCTATGCGCAGAGCCAACTGAGCCGTAACAAGACGGATAAACTGGATGCGCTGACCATTGCGGATTTTTGCCAGCGCCAGCAACCGCCCCGCTGGACCCCACCCACCCCTGCGTGGCGACACTTGCGAGCCTTGGTGCGTCATCTGGACGATTTGCAACCGGACCTGCAACGCCAGCGCAATCGCTTGCACGCTCGTCAGTACGCCAGTCAGCCGGTCGCCACGGTCACGGACCATCTGCACGCCCACATTGAGCTGCTGCAACGTCAGGTCAAGCAAGTCAAGCAAGCCATTGCTGAGCATATTGACCAGCAGCCTGACCTCAAAGCGGATCGCGCTTTGATGGCCTCTATCAGTGGCATGGGCGATTTGACCGCCAGTAAATTGCTCGCCGAAATCCCGGATATACGCCTGTTTGATGATGTGCGACAACTCGTAGCGGTTGCAGGTCTCAATCCCCGTCATCATCAATCGGGTACCTCCATTCGTGGTAAGACCCCCATCTCGAAGATGGGGCACGCCTCGTTGCGGGCGACGCTGTATATGCCTGCTGGCGTTGCCAAAACGCATAACCCGGTGTTGCGAGCCTTTGCTCAACGCCTTGAACAACACGACTTGCATGGCATGGAGATTATTGTGGTCGTCATGCGTAAGCTCCTGCATTTGGTCTATGGCATTCTTAAATCTGGTCAACCCTTTGATCCTCAGTATTTGGAACAAACGGGGGTAGCCCCTTGACTTGCAAGATGGTATCTACGGGAGTCGTGAGTAATCGTAGGGACACGGCAGTGCCGTGTCCGCCCGCCATCCAGCACCAAGACTCGTCGTCATTGACGAAAAAGTGTACCCCCACCAACCATTCATGGGGAAATGTCCGAAGGACAAAGGGGGAAGCGTGTCGTCGCTGTCGCACCAGAGGAGGTTCTTTCATATTTCACATTGTGCATATGTTCGAATTCATGACTGATTCGCGCATCAATGGCAGGATGACTACAATTCAGATAGGAGCAAATCAGATAGAGGGAACCCGACCATGACATACCGTCTCACGCGGCGTACATTTATTAAACTGTGCCTCGGAACGGCACTGGCGTCCTGTTCAACCATCGAAAAACCAACCCCCACCCCGACCACAACGCCAATCCCAACTCTAACGCCCACCTTGCCCCCAACGCTAACCGCTATTCCGCCGACGGCTACACCGGAACCTGTCGCCATTGAGGCTCCGTTTGGCATCTGGTCAACGCTGCGCGAGGCCATCCGTTTGAGTCCCGATCACCTGTCATCCCGTGCGCGGCTGCTGATAGGCGACGGTGATGCAGCAGCCATTTATACATTTGTGCGCGATAACATCCGTGTGCATCCCGCCAACACTGAACGTACGATGGATGCCCTCGAACCATTGTGGGGACCACGAGCAACTTTGCGCGGTGGGGCAGGAACGATGCGCGACAAAGCCGATGTGCTGGCGGATTTGCTGACGCAAGCCGGATACACCGCCGAGGTCGTTGAGGCGACGGTGAACTGGTCACCCGATACTGTACGCGAGATGCTGCTGCGCCCGGTCGAACGCGAATTCAATCCAGACATAGACTCGGCAGTGGTTGACGAACTGGTTGCTCAGATGCAGTCGGAACCTATATCACCGCCCATCACGCCCGAAGAAATCGCCGCCAGAGCCGATGCGCTCACGCAGGCATTGCTGGCTCAGTTTCCGCCCGATGACTCGATGTATGCATTCATCTATCCCACCCTCCTTACGATTCCGGTGGTCCGCTTGGAAATCAATGGCGAGACTCGCTACGCGAATCCTTTCGTAGCCGATGGCGAATTTGGTGAACACTATGCCAGCGAGAAGCCTGACCGCCGCGCCAGTTCTCCGGTTCCGAGAAAGATCGAAATGGACCTGCTGGTGGCTTACAGCACCGACCCCGGTGAAAAAATCACGGTGGTACACGGCGAATGGTCCCTGACCGACCTGCTCGGACGGCAAATCGTGGCGCGATTTTTGCCCACTATCACCTTTGAAAATATGCGTGGTAAAACCATCAGCGATGTGACGGCTTTTATCCCGGCCTTGATTCTGCGCGGCCCGGATGTGACTCGCGACGAGTCCGACGCATTATCATTTTTTGAGCGGGCCATTACGCTGGGCGGCGATATGCTGGAAGTGGATGAAAACGAAGAGGTGCTGGTCAACGGCCTGCCCATCCAGACGGCCACCATCGCTAATCCCGCCGATGTCGCCTCCCTGCAAATGACCATCAACGAAGGCGGCTTTCCGCGTATCTCACTGTCAGTATCGGCACTGGACAGCAGCGGTCAGGCCGTGAATGGCCTGCAAGCCGGAGATTTCGTTCTGGAGGAGGATGGCAAGCAGCAGGGACTGGTCCTGACCCAAAATGTGGCTCGCCCGCCGCGTGTGATGTTTTCGTTCGATACCTCCGACAGCCTGCCGGAAGCGTTCCGCGTCGGGGAACTGGTCAGCTTTGGCACGAACCTGACCGGGCAGTTGCTGGCGCGTTATCCCGAAGCCCTGATTAGCTTCATCGCCGTCGGGGCCAGCCGCCCTACTGATTGGTTTAGCGACACGGCGGGGATTGAAACGACGCTGCAAGAACTATCCGGTTTTGAGTCTGGACTGTGGGGCAATATCAAGACAGCTAACGAGTCCCGCCCGGATGTGATCGTATTGATTACCGACGGACAGGCGACGGATGAATTGACGCCGGACTTACGCAGTGCCGCCGCACGCAGCGTCCCTGTGATTGTGATGGGCGTGGGCGAGGTCGAGCAACCCACCATTGACCAGATTGCGATGCTGACGGGTGGTGTGGCTCTTACTATCACCCAACCCGACGAGGCCGTAGACGCTATCCTGTCCTTTATTGACACACAGCAGACGCTCCCGGTGACGTTAACTTATTTCGCGCCTTATGATGGCTCACCCACACGCGCGGTGAAACTTAACTTGCAGGATCACCAGATTGCAGGAACCTACGATGTTCCGGTCGACGAGGAACGCTCTGCTCCAACGGTTGTCGGCGTCTATCTGCGCATGACACAGGGATCGCAGTCTACCACCCGGACGCTTGGCGGCTACTCCAGCTACCAGCATCGCGACCCGGTAACGCCGGAAATCATTGATGAGGCACACGGTGCTTTGCTCGGCAGCGCCATTATTTCGTTTGAGGGACCAGCCCCGCTGCTGTCGCCCGTACTGGATGACATCCTCACCGCCCGCCTATCATTGGAACCGATGGCAAATGTGCTGGCGGAGGGCAGTGCCCTTGAGATTTATGATACCTTTAGCGAGGGTGTTACGCCCGTGTTGCCCGATGTCATTGCCATGCACCTGCCCATCCATGCACCTGACAGTGCAAGTTATACGTTTGAAACGACCCCGCGCATCGTGATGTATCAGGAAACTCTCGTGCCGGATGGACTGGTACGCCGGATAGACTTACTGAGACTGTCGCGCTGGGCAACCGTCGCCGGTGACCCGCAGACGGCCTTCGCGGCAACCGCTGCCCGCACCGCGCAGCTCGCAGTGATCGAGTCGGCGCGGTTCCAGACAAGCGCCTTTGCCCTGCTGGAAGGTCAGGATTTGCTGCAAATCGAGCCATACAGCACCTATTTGGGCTTTGAGGAGCTTCCACCCGAAAACCTGTACCAGTGGCACATGCTGATTGACCCCATCGGCAGTGATTTTCGTATGTTTGCGCCACGCACGGGAGAGACGCACTCGTTCTGGCTTCAGGATGCAGGCAGCGGCGGGTTGATCGCCGTGCTTCCCGATGGCAGCGGCGGTGGTGGGTCAAAGGATACATCGCAGCCGTTTGACCGCTCACTGGCATTACTGGATTATGTGGACCTGATTGGCGGCCTGATGGGAGCCAGTCTCGGATTTGGCGTCTGGATCGCTCTTGAAAAAACGAAGATTCAAAAATTGCGGGCGGCAACTCTCCTGATCGATACCCTGCCCGTCACATCCAACACTGACCCATCCTCCAGCGGTTCACCGTTATCACCGGAGGAAGATAACGCGATGCGCGATTTGATGGCAGATATATATGGGAATCTGGTTGATGAAATCGTCGAGGGGGCATTCCCCAATTACAAGTATGTGGGCGCACTGGACAGCATTGTCGGAATGTTATCGGATGGAAAAGCCTATGTGATCCCGTTCCCGTTCCATTTGCCAACTTCTGAGCTGGATTAGTTAACATATGCATTAAGGCCCGGAACCCCCATTACAAAGCGGCTACGGGCATCTGCCGAAACGTTTTGGATATAGCAACTGAACGAAAATTCAATTGTTTGTGTTTTTGCACAATTGTGATGATAGTGTTAATATCTATTCCGGTGTTGAAGTTGTAGGAGGTAAAGACACTTTAACATCCCCTTGATCCCTTTAAATGGTTATTTGATTTACTAAGGAGTTTCACTCATGGTTAAGCGTTTAGCATTGCTCGCGATTATCGCGGCATTGGCTGTTTCACTCGCCCCGACCTTTTTGAGCGGTGACGCAGCGCCCGTAGTTGCCCAGGAAGTCGACTGCGGGACTGAAGAAGAAGTCACGATCAATTTCATTGCTGGTTCAGTCGGTAATGAAGGCGATGCTGCTAATGCGCAAATTGCGCAGTTCATGGAAGCCTGCCCGAACGTCACTGTCGCACTCAGTGCCCGCCCGGACAGCACCACTGAAGGTCTCGCCCTGTATTTGCAGTTCTTCGAAGCAGAGAGTTCTGACGTTGATGTATACCAGTTTGACGTTATTCACTCCGGTGTATTCGCTGAACACCTGATTGACCTTGCCGAATACATTGATCAGGAAGTCATCGACAGCCACTTCGACGCCATCATTCTGAACAATACGGTTGACGGTCGTCTGGTTGGTCTGCCCTGGTTCACCGACGCTGGTCTGCTGTACTACCGCACCGACCTCCTTGAGAAGTATGGTTATGAAGGCCCACCCGTCACATGGGAAGAGCTTGAAGAGATGGCTGCAACCATTCAGGAAGGTGAACGAGCCGAAGGTAATGCCGATTTCTGGGGCTTTGTATGGCAGGGTAATGCCTATGAAGGTCTGACGTGTGACGCGCTGGAATGGCAGGAAAGCTCCGGTGGTGGTGTTATCATTACCCCAGAGGGCGTTGTGGATGTCAATAACGAAGCCGCCATTGATATCTTCGACCGCGCGGCTGGCTGGGTTGGCACCATCAGCCCCGAAGGCGTTATTAGCTTCATGGAAGAAGATGCCCGCAGTGTCTGGCAAGCCGGTAACGCCGCCTTCATGCGCAACTGGCCGTATGCGTACAGCCTCGGCAAAGCTGAAGACAGCACCATTGCCGATGTCTTTGACGTCAGTGCCCTGCCGGGCGGTGAAGAAGGTGAAAGTGCGGCGACCCTGGGTGGCTGGCAGTTGGGTGTGAGCGCCTACAGCGAGAATCCAGAAGCTGCCGCCGCATTTGTGAATTTCATCGCCAGCGAAGAAGGCCAGAAATTCCGCGCCATTAACCACAGCTATCTGGCAACCATCGAAACCGTCTACAGTGACGAAGAAGTTCTGGAAGCTGTACCGTTCTTTGGCCCGTTGTTCGACGTGTTCACCAACGCGGTAGCTCGTCCGTCAACGGTTTCCGGGACCCAATATCCGGAAGTCAGCGAACTGTACTACACCGCCGTTCACAATGTCCTGACCGGCGAGACGGATGCTGAAACCGCACTGGCGGACCTCGAAGGACAATTGATTGATCTCGGCTTCGAAGCACCAGAGATGGAATAGCTCGAACCAGAAACAACAGCCTGTATAGTAGGCAGTATGAGGGCAGGCCCGTCTTGCCCTCATTTCATATCTAACGCAAAATGTGAAATTTGGAATGAACTCTGTCGGTCGCTGGCGCAATACTGCTCTTCCCCCTTTGTCCTTTGGACATTTCCCCCATAAATGGGGGAACTTTGAGGCGGGCTTCGCGGCGCTATCAGTTCCCTCTCCATTTATGGGGAGGGTTAGGGAGGGGAGAACGTTACTTTCAGCGATACAATTCACATTTTGCGTACTAATACTGGAAAATTTTTTAGCTGGATGTAGGAGGCCATTATATGGCAGCAGATACTCCCCGGATTGATGCATACGGTCGACGAGAGCCTACCAGCAACGAGAGACTAATTAATACTGCCATCGGTATTGTGATGATTATTCTCGGCATTGTGTCTTTCGCTGCTCTCGTCAGCAGCATTGTGGGAAACGAAAATATTGATAGGGCAATCAACGGGCCAGAATACATAGGGCTGGGTGCCGACGTTCGGTTGGTGGAACCGGAACAATCGATTATCAATTCACCACATCTGTCGCTGGATATTGCCAGCCGCTCAGCCGCCGCTCAAGCCGGACTGGAAGATAACGATGCGCTGGTGACCGTCGGCGGTACAGAAATCAGCGGTGCAACGCAAAGTCCTGAAGATGTCCAGGCCCTGTTTGGGGCAGCCTTTAAAGATGCAGTGGAAGCGGACGCAGCAACCATTCCGGTCACGGTGTTCCGCGATGGTTTCAGCATCACCGTCGATGTGCCGGTCCCTGAGGATTTGCCCGCCGATCTGTTTGAACTGAATGTACCACTGGCGGTAGATACTGAAGATGTACTTGGTCTGGGTCTTGAGGTTCAAGAGGGCATTGACTTACCCGAAGCATACTACGGGCTGTTCCCCGAAAGTGGTAGCCCGACAAGAGAAATTCGTCCCGGTTCGCGAATCGTGGCTATTGACGGCACTCAAATCACGGCGGACATGCCGCTGACAGAGGTGCAGGCACTGGTCCGCGACGAAGATGTTCCTGAGGAGGAAGAAGATTATCAGATTACCCTTCAGGCTGAACAATATATCAATAACCGGGCAGAGACAGTTGATCGCACCTTTAACAAAGAAGTTGCTCCGACTCTATTCATTGGTTTTGCCGACGAACTCGGATTCATCATTCCAATACTGGAAATCTTTCTGGGAATTGCGTTCGTCAAAATTGGCTTTGATTTGATGCGCTACCAGATTGGCGCGGCACGCTGGGCACTGGTGGCCTTCCTGTGGATGTCGGTCGGTCTGGTGG
>JAKEEQ010000043.1 GCA_022616515.1 Chloroflexota bacterium
CAAGTGTGTTTCCTATCATGAAATTCCCCGCAACTATTAGCTAAAATGGATTTTGGGGTAGGCGAAGATAGAAGCATTGTAGCGAATATCAAAAATTCACACAACTTAGGGCAAATGACTGAGAACATCTCGCGTGGCAATAGCTGGACGATCAATAATATGGAGGGCTTAAAAGTCTGGTATGACCGCGAGGGCGACATTCTAGAGGCCATTTTTTGAGGATGTGTTTGAACGCCGAACCACCGACGGGCGTATTGTCGGGTTTATGGTGATGAACTTCAGTGAGCATGATCGTGAAAACCTAAATTTACCTTTGGCAGTGACCGTCAAAGCGGGGTGATTCAGCAAACCGCGATTGCGCTATGCTAAATCCCATGCCTATTCAAAAGGCGTGGAATTTTTCTTCATAAATTTATGTCCAACTAACCTTGCTCTGTTATAATATTTACGCACAAGGAAAGGCAAAAAGTCGAAGCTAATGACGATAACGGTCCATCCCAAATTGCTGGCAGAAGCCGAGCGGCTGTTTAGCACGCGCGGGTATCTCTCGACGTCTTTGAACGACATTTCTGACGCTGCACAGATACCAGCGCAAAATGTTTCCAAAGAGGATTTGTTGTGGAAAAGCGCCCTCGGCATCGCGGATGCGTTTAAATCGGCACTCGACAATGTGCTGTCAGTGCCGCGCCCGGTCGATGACCGCCTGCGTCACGCTATCATGGCCCACATCAATGTCATCGTCGAGAATTTAAACGCCGCTAACGTTTATATGCATGAATGGCGCTATCTCTCCGATGATCGTCGCCGGGACTATCTAAAACGGCGCGATGACTACGAGGCGAAATTCCGCGCGATGGTGAGCGAGGGCATTCATGCGGGCATTTTCTCGCCGGTTGATGAAAAACTGGTGACGCTGATGCTGCTCAGCAGTCTCAATTGGATCAGCCAGTGGTATAATCCACGTGGCGAATTAACTCCCATTGATATAGGCCATACCCTTGCCGACCTGACCCTCAATGGACTTTATCGTCATGTTTAGGAGCGAATAACATGGTTGCTACCCCCAAAACCGAATACGTTGATGATCCCGTACAGTTAGAAATTTTTGAAGCAAAGATCGAACACAATGAAAAGATCGAGGCCACCGATTGGATGCCTGCCCTGTATCGCAAGCAGCTTATCCGCATGGTCCAGAATCATGGCAACAGCGAAATTGTGGGCGCGTTACCGGAACGCACCTGGATTCCCCATGCCCCTACCTTCAAGCGCAAACTGGCACTGACAGCGAAGGTGCAGGACGAAGTCGGCCATGCCCAATTGCTGTATCGCGTCGTGGAAAGTCTCGGCAAACCACGTGAGCAGATCATTCAAGAACTGCTGGACGGCACTGCCAAATATTCAAATGTCTTTAACTTTCCTGCCGAAACGTGGGCGGATGTTGGCATTATTGCGTGGCTGATTGACGCCGCCGCCATTATCCGGCAGTTGCTGCTGCGCGAGGGTTCATATGGCCCCTACAGCCGCGCTTTGCAGCGTATTTGCTACGAAGAGAGTTTCCATCTGAAGCACGGTTATGATATTTGTGTGACGATGGCGCTTGGCACACCCAAACAAAAGGCGATGCTACAAGATGCCCTGCATCGCTGGTGGGAACCCATTATGGGCTTTTTTGGGCCACCGGATCGCTCCAGTGTGCATACCGACACTCTCATGCGCTGGAAAATTAAGATGAGAACCAACGACCAGGTTCGACAGGAATTCCTGAACCAGTATGTGCCGAAAATCTGGGAACTTGGTTTGACAATCCCTGATCCTGAAATGCGGCAGGACATCGACTCTGGTCAATGGATTTACACGGAGCCGGATTGGGACAAATTCTTTGATGTTATTCGCGGCAATGGTCCGTGTAATGCTGAACGCATCGAGACACGCCGCCTTGCCCATGAAGAAGGCGAATGGGTGCGCCGTGCCCTTGACGCCGCCGACCGGGGACAGGAAATTCCGGTTCAATAATGACCGATCAAAAGCACGACACACAATGGCGTTTGTGGGAGGTTTTCCATCAGGCCAAGCGTGGTGCTGCTCATACCCATGTGGGCAGCGTTCACGCCCCGGATGCTGATATGGCCCTGCTGTTGGCGAAAGAACAATTCGCGCGGCGACAAGCCTGTGTGAATCTGTGGGTTGTCCCGACGGATGCCATTCACGCCACCGCCTATGAAGACGATGATATATTTATTCACGGTACCGACAAGAGTTACCGTGAGGCGTTTGGTTACAAGGTCAGAAGCCGAATCCGTGCGTCCATGGAAGAGGACACCGATGACGACGATTAGTCCAGAGGCGCTGACAGATCTGCTCTTCCGGCTGGCGGATGATGAACTGCTGGTGGGCCATCGTAACTCCGAGTGGACGGGGGTCGCACCAATCATTGAGGAAGACATTGCCTTCTCAAGCATGGCGCAGGATGAAATGGGACACGCGCAAGCCTATTACACGATTTTGCACGAGCAACTGGGTCAGGACGACCCGGATAAACTGGCCTTCTTACGCAATCCAGACGATTTCCGCAGTGCGCTGCTGGCAGAGATGAAACGGGCAGATTGGGCACACGCCTTGATGCGGCAGTTTCTGTATGACACCGCCGAACATATCCGCGTTGAAGCGTATAGAGAGCATCCGTTTGAGCCACTGGCACAGGTCGCCCGCAAAATCAGCGGCGAAGAGAAATATCATCTGATGCATGCCCGGATGTGGGTGACGAAACTCGGCAATGCGACCGATGAAAGCCGCCAGAAATTACAGGATGCGTTGGATACACTGTGGCCTTATGCACTTGGTCTGTTTGAACAGCCCCAACACGAGCAGCCCGCACCATTTGATGAGAACACGCTGCGCCAACAGTGGCTCGACTTCGTCTGTCCATTGCTGCAATCTGCCAGCCTCAGGCCCGCTGCCGAAGAAAATGATGGGCAATGGACATCAACGGTAGCTGCGAAAACGGGGCGCTATGGCAAACCATCGGATGATAGACTCGATTTACTCAACGCAATGCAGCAGGTCTATCGCATTGACCCGGAAGCTGAGTGGTAGTTATAGAGGTTGTTATGGATAAGCCGAAAATCACAGAACAAACCATCTGGGATATTCTCAATACCGTACCCGACCCGGAGATTCCGGTCGTCTCGATGGTCGAATTGGGAATTGTTCAGGACGTCCAGTTGCATGACGATGAGTCTGTCACCGTCAAAATGACACCAACGTTTGCCGGATGCCCTGCGCTACAAATGATGCAGGATGATATGCGTGATGCATTAATGGATGCTGGAATTAAAAGGGTCGAGATTAAGGTGGTGTTAGATCCACCATGGACCAGTGACCGCATCACTGATGAGGCCCGTCAGAAAATGGCGGATTTTGGGATTGCGCCGCCGCACAAATTACACGGAAAAACCGATGGGGCCATGATTATGCTCATGGAGAAACCGAAGTGTCCCTTCTGTGAGTCAGGCAACACCCATCTGGAAAACCCATTCGGGCCGACTTTATGTCGCGCTATCTACTACTGCGATAACTGCCAGCAGCCGTTTGAGTTGTTCAAGCCGCTATAAAATCGTTCTCAATCACACGGGTACGGCACACACGCAATATTGCGCCATATACCAGTAATTGGTTCCTCAATACGCAGTGTCACCACGTTGTTACCCAGCGCAATCGCGTAGGTTATGTCCCAGCGCGGCGGAAAATGATCGCTGACCGGGTCAATCTCTTCGTAGTTAACCCAGATGCGAGTCTCATCAGGCAGTGGGCCACCGAGTTCCAACCACCATACCGTGCATTCATCGTTGGGTTCCATCTCGAAGTGATAGCGCAGCCACAGTGTCTCATCCTCATACAATTCCGGTAAACCATCCGATAGGCGTATAAGGTCCCAGTCATAATCCTTGACTTCGGGAATATAGTAGGGTGTGTTATTCGTCGAAATTAGATACCGCCACTCGCCTTTGAATTTGATCGCTTCCATCATCCCGTTCCTCAATTAACGCTACCGCGATTACTCCCCAGAAGAGTACTTGATGTGTCAGGAGTGCCCACCAGAAAAATTCAAACCAGCCAATCGCCAGCCACGCTGCAACGCCGCCGATGAGAGCCGCCGCTTCAATGCTTAATGTGCCGCGCCGCCAGCGTCGCATCAATATCCCGACAGCGGTGAGCATGGTAATCGAGAAAAGTGCAGCACCGATAACTCCCAACTCGCTCAGGGCTAACAGGTAACTATTATGTACGCTTTGTCCGCCTAAAGCTAGTTGTCGTGGGTCATTAATGAGGCGCATTTGACTTTCCCACGGGAAATTTCCGATGCCTATTCCCTTTAACGGATATTCTCTGATAATCTCACGCGCCTGCTCCAAATAGACCTGCCGGTCAGATGCACTGCGAGTTTCGACGGTCGACGCGAACCCCTCTTCGCCCACGCCAGCCCGCACATTGATGAGGTCTCCATAAAATATGTAAAAAATTCCAAACGTCACCAGAAACATCATCGCTAACCGGACCAGTAACTTCGGGTCGCGGAAACTTATCAACCACCATAGGGCCGCCGTCACGCCAACCCCAACGGCAAATCCGCCGATGGATGCCCGGCTGAACGTTAGCAGCAGTGCCCAGAATCCGAGCACGGTGATCGCTGCAAACTGCCAGCGTCGCTGCACGAGCGTCAGGCTAGCCAGCAAGCCCATCACCAGCCCCGCCGCCAGCAGATTGGGATGGGGTGTGATGCCATAGGCTCTTAAATAGCGAACACCCCTGCTTTGTATTACACTCGTACCGCTCTCGGCGGGTTCAAGGTTGAACTCGGTTAAACCGATCCCGTAACGCTGACCATACTCTCCAATCCCGATGTCACTTTGTGCGGCAACCTGAGCAATACCAATCAGCGAATTGATGATCAATCCGGCGACAAGAACCATCACAATATGCTTCGGTTTTGGTTTCACTGCCGTGATAATCAGCACAAACACAAAGGCCAGCACCCACTGCATCGCATGCGAATGTGCCACATCGGTATTTTGAGTGGCCCACCCGACAGAGAATCGCGCGAGGACAACCAGTGCCAGCAGAGACAACAGCCAAAGTGACCGGACATCATCTAAGAGAGTCCACAGTCCCTTGAAACCGCTCAAAATCCATAAGATGGCAAGCAGGAAAATAAAACTGGTGAGAGAAAATTTGACATAATAGACGGCATTTTCCTGTGGAGTACCGATAAATGACAGAAAATAATCCTGAAATGGTGACCATTCCATGACGTACCAGCGCGGTCGCCACCACCAGGTTGATGTGAAGAAAATCAGCCATATCATGCCGTATAGCAGTACATCGGTGATGTGCCTGTGAAAATTTTTCATTAGAGCCAGAGTTGTTTTTATACGGTTCTTAGATGTGGGCTGGACAATAATCGAGAGTATAGTAAGCAGAATCATAGTAATCCTGAGGCTGTGATTTATCAAATAACCAAAAAGAGAAACGACACACAATGTTCGAAAAGATCATTAAAGCATTCAGACTGATGCTGGATCGCCGGGTACCCATTTCCCTGAAAATGATCCCAGCGCTGACCCTGCTTTACGTCATTTCCCCCCTTGACCTCATCCCGGAGGCGTTTTTATTCGGAATTGGCTTTGCCGATGACATTGCACTGGCAATGTGGGTCGTCAACTTCTTTGTGAACCGCGCGACACGCGAGATCGAGATCATTGAGGCTCACGATGCCCCGACCAGAAAGAACGAACCTGCTATCTACTAAACTATTCCTCAGCCAGATCAGGCTGGTAAGCGAAATGTAGATGTTGCAGCGCCGCCGGTGGATCTACCATTGGTAGTTGCCAGTATACCGGGCGAATAAAGGTGTTCGTGTCTCGCGCCAGTTTTAGCGCGTGTTCATATTCCTGCCTCACATAGTCCGAATCCGCCGCATTGGGCGACCAGAACAATTGGAATATATCTGCCCGCTCGATGAGTTGCAGCAGTTCGTCACTCCAATGCTGCCCGCTTTTCAGCGATGTCACATCGCGCAGGTAATCCAGCCCCAACGCCCGCACGGCCCGCTCCACCCGCTCGACAATCCCGGTATCACGATGGCTGTAACTGGCAAAAACGGCGTCGTAGATTTTCTGAGTGACGTGCTGCCTGTCGCCGCTGAATGCTTCATCGCTGACATATATGGACAAAGGGATCTCCGCCACGATAATGCTCTCAACCGTGAACACAAGCTGTCCATTGCTTGACTGATATAAAGGCGCGTCGGTAGCACGAAGTTCGAAATCAAGACGATGCCAGTCTTTGTAAAAGCCAATGGCAACCATCGGTGGGTTGAATTGGAAGCCATCTAACCGGGGTGTGGCAACGATCATCGCTCCTTCGGCAATGTCCTGCTGCGCCGGGCTGTCTGTCTGTCTGAACGCCGCCATTTTCTCGCCAAGTTTCTGCCGGGCGTCATTTAAAACTTTGTCTTCCACAAACTTCTTGTACACGTAAGCGTGCAGCGGCTGCCAGTCATCAGGTTTCATCTCTTTGGGATAAAAGGCCGTGAAATGTACTTTTTGTCCTTCAGTGCTGGTTCCCTCCATTGATGGATCAGGAATAGCATCCGTTTGAGAGCGACTGGGCGTAGTGGTGGGCAGTGACACGGAAGGTTGTTGAGGTGGAGGTGGTGGCGAAACAGTGGAACCGAGAACCGATGGTTCGGGTGGAAGGTTAACTTCATCAAAATCATCGGCATCGGCGTACCAATCTGAGGGGCCGCTGGTGCCATCGACTTCAGGTGCTAAATCTTCTCCATCCTTTGCCGCTTCCTTCTTTTTTCCGCGTTCAAAATCCTCGCCTGCTTCGAGGTCTGCGGTTGTGGGAGCATTCTCTTCCAGCAGCACATGCTCACCCGTCGCACCGGCATCGACAATCGGTTCAGGTTCCTCGGCTGGCTTTTCTTCAACTTCTTCCCTATCCTCAGCACTTGTGGTGGGAAACCAATCCTGAATCTGATCGTCATCAGTATCTGTCGCGTCAAGTACCCAGTCTGGAACATCCGATTTTTCTTCTTCAGTAACGAAATCATCGACACGGGAGCGACCATAATAATCTATCAAGTCATCCACTGATTCCTGTGGTTCGAAATCAGGTGCCGGTTCCTGCTCTTCCTCTGTGCCATGCCCCATGTCAACTGGCAGTTCGGAAGAAGGTAAGCCGTCATATTCTACTTGCCCGGCGGTACTGGTTTCGGAACGTCTTCTGACCTGTTTCTGCACATCAACCTCGTCAGAGACACCGATTTCGGGGCGTTTAGCGGGCGAACTTTCAGTTTGATCGACGAGGCTAATCACCAGATAGACAAAAATAACTAATACGGCGAGTCCGATAACAATCTGTATGAGAAAATTTTCAGCCACAATGAAGGCGACGATCAGAATGCTGATGGCAATAAGTAGGGTGACGAAAAGCCCGATGAAGCGTTGCATATCTATACTCCCTTGTTCCTTGGAGTATTATTGCATAGAAACAAAAAACGCTCCACCAACAGAGCGTCTTTGAAGTCATGATTACTCTTTGGTCTATCGTCGTGCCAGACGATCAGGCGTTCCTTCGAGGAGAATAGCTCCCTGAATACCAACTGTGATGCTGTGGCGTACACCTGCCGCTAAATCAAGGCGATCACCGGGGCGCATCACGACACGGCGGCGGCTGTCCGGCAGCATAATCTCGACTTTGCCCTCCACACAGTACAGAGATTTTGCGTAGCCATGACTGCGCACCCCACACCGGTAGTTTCCCTGGTGCACTGTGCGAAAAGGCCGCAATCCATCAAACTGAAGATTTTCCTTCATCAGTTGCAGTGTTGGATGTTGGCTGCCTTTCCAGGAGGTGTACCGGATATTTTCAACACTTGCATGGGTCATAAATCTTTACCTCAAATGAATTATTGCCAACTAAAGGATCTACTTTCCCAGAAAAAATGTCCGCATTATGCGAAAAATAGCCCCAAACGTTCGGATAATACTATCTTTTGTTGTATTCGGCAAGTCAAACGTTTAGCATTGTAACAGGTCCTGTGGGGAACTGTATTTGTGCATTTCGCCACATTCATGAGCTTCTTAGAATCCTCTTACGCCACATATACGGCGTCTATAATAGGATTCATACACGACGTATTTGCAAAGAAAAGGTAACGGTTATGCTAGAGGAACGGTTGGGGGATGGTACTGTTCAGATTGATATCTCTGAGCCGGTAGTTGAAACATCACAAAGCCAGCGCATGGTGTCGCTGGAAAATGCAGTAAGTGAGGTACTTGCCATTGTTGATATGAAAGAGCCGCCCCCCGGAACACCCCTCGTGGCTCAATTTGTTGGCACACCACTGGTTGAAAGTAATCAGGTATTGGAAACTCTGGAACCAACGCTTGTACAACATCATGTTCATGCTTATTACAGTGTGGCAGAAAGCGATGAAAATCGTCACATCATTACGGTACTTGATGGGCGTCCGAATCCAAAGCCTCGTCCGTGGTGGCCCAATCTTGTGCTGTTTATCCTGACTGTATGGAGTGTTCTTTCTTTCGGCGCTTTTTACGAAGGAGGAATAGAGGGCAGTGACGAATTTGTCCTCTGGAAAGGTTGGAAATTTGCATCCAGTCTGCTATTGATTCTTGGCGCACACGAACTAGGACACTATATTGCCGCACACTACCATAAGGTTGATGTTACCCTTCCCTATTTTATTCCATTTCCTAACCGTATCGGGACAATGGGGGCCTTTATTCAGCTACGTGAGCCTATGAAGAACCGAAATGTCCTTTTTGACGTTGGGGTTGCGGGGCCTTTAGCAGGACTGGCGTTTGCGATACCCATTCTTATCTTTGGACTGGCAACCTCTGATATTCACATTGCCGAAGCAACGGATGAATTTTCCAGGGAAGGGAATTCGCTGCTTTATTATGGCTTGAAGTACACGGTTTTTGGGAAATTCTTACCCGACGGCAATGAGGATGTATTGCTTAACTCTGTGGCTTACGCAGGTTGGGTTGGTGTGCTGGTGACGGCGATTAACCTGATTCCGATTGGTCAGTTGGATGGCGGGCACGTGATGTATTCACTGGTCGGACGACATGCGCGACGGCTCTACTGGCCGCTAATGGGTATCATGCTCTATCTGACCATCTATGTTACCGTCCCGTGGGCGATATTCACCTTTTTACTGCTCATTCTGGGGAGGTTATATGCTGTTCCTCTGAACGATGTAACGCCGCTTAGCCCGCGACGTCGCATTCTGGGAATAACGACGTTGATTATCTTTGTGCTCATCTTTGTGCCCAATCCCTTTCAGGGGCTTGGTGGTTGATGAATAAAAACCCCTCCACAGTGGAGGGGTTAGATTTTGTCTATTGCTCGGCTACGCCAATAACGTCGCCCAGCAGTTCCTCGTACGTTGGTTCTTCGGGGATACGTTCGGTCCAGTCTTCACGTCGTTCAATATCGGCGTTTAGCAACAGGTCCTGTTCCCATTCATCATATTGTGTTTGACGTTCCTGCCTGAGCTGGAATTCTGGAACCTCGCGGATTTCGCGATCCAATACCTGAATGATGTGCCAGCCAAATTGTGAACAGACTGGCTCCAGCACAACACCGATGTCGGCGTTAACGATGGCTTCGGCAAATGGCTCTACATAGGTGTTTTCGACGTCGGCCCAGCCGAGATTACCACCTTCGGCACCACTACCGGGATCGTCTGATACCGCCAGCGCCATTGCCGCAAACGGTTCACCATCCAACAATGCCTGATAAACTTCATCGGCTTCCGCTTTTGATGCCACCCAGGGTTCCGTATCACAGACCGCCGGGCTAAAAGTTGTCGTATCCTGAGTACCGTCGTCTTCCACGCCGCTGCTTATCAGGATATGACGAGTGTCAGCCCACACTGCTTCATCAGGCAGGTCTTTCGTAACTTCCGCCCGCAGTGCCGCGCGGAGTGCACGAAGGTAGAAAATATCGCGCACAGCTTCGTGGTCAACTTCAGCAACCTCGTTGGCCTCATCATAAAAACCGTCAGCAAAACTATCAAATGTTGCTTCGAGTTGATTCTGAGGCAAGGGTGTATTTGTTGCTGTGGGTGTCAGGGTTTCGAGTACCTCGGTTGGTTCTTCAGTGGGCGTCAAACTCGGTTCTGGCGTGACCGTCGGACAATCTTCGCCTTCTTCACAGTCGGCTGCCGTTGGCAACGGTGTAGAGGTGGGTGGTTCGGTTGCCGTTGGTGTACTGGATGCAGTTGCTGTGATCAACGGGGTTGGTGTTTGTGTCATTTCGGGCGTTTCGCTTGGTACAGCGGTTGGGGTCAACTCAACGTTGGTCCAGCGCTCAAAGTATTCATCCACCTGGCCTTGAATTTCACCCTCATCCACTTCCACGCCCAACCGATCCGCTTCCTCTTCCAACAAAACCGTGAGTTCCATTTTTTCGAGCACATCCCGCGCAAAAGCCCGATCATCCTGCAAAAAGCTCACCGGATCGCCGGAATAGGGTGGCGGGATAGGGGGCAAGCCTGATAGCAGTGCTTGCAGGATTTGCTCGTTGCCGCCCGACAACTCAATTGCTTCGACAACTTCATTGGACAAGAACCATCGCTCGGCCCGCACTCGTTCCTGAAAATCCTTTGTTTTGATGCCGGTGTCGTTCACGGTTGTAATGGATTGTTCGGGTACAAATATCAGGTCGTTGACCAGCGCATACACCAGTATCAGGGCAACCAGACCCACAACCACACCGATGGCGATCAGGGCGATACGCTGATAGTAGCGTTCTTGTTCAGCCTTAGAGCGATAGCCTCTTTCTTCGGAACGCACCTTACGGACACGTCCCTGTGTCTTTTTCTTTGCCATAGACTCAACCTCTAATAATCAACAAAAAACCGTATGCACTCGGCTCAACACGGCATACGGTTTGACGCAGTTTACGAACTACATGTTGCGACGAATATGTTCGGGCGCATAGGGGAGCAGTGCGATATGCCGCGCACGCTTGATTGCTACTGCCAGCGCTCGCTGACACTTGGAGCATGCTCCGGTCTGGCGACGTGGGCGGATCTTGCCCGTTTCCGTGAGGTACTGGCGCAGCGAATCGACATCTTTATAGTCAATCAGGCACTTGCCATCACGCAGGAACGGACAGCCACGACGGCGGCGATAACCACGACGGCGTCCGCCGCCACCACTGTTACGGCGTCCACCACCGCCTCTTCTATCTTCTCTACTTGAGCGTTCTTCGCTCATATCGTATTCTTCGTAAGTCATGTTATCCCTTACTTTGCTTTAGAAGGCAAAATCATCATCAATTTCGGGGTAGTCTTCTGGATTTGAATGACGTGTTGTTGGGCGGTCACCGAGAATGATCATCTCCTGGGCGACCAATTCAGTCCGGTAGTGGCGCTTGCCGTTCTGGTCTTCCCAACCTCGGGTTTGCAGGCGTCCTTCGACGTAGACCTGCTGACCTTTAGTGAGGTGCGTGTTACAGATTTCGGCTAATGGACCCCATGCTACTACGTTAAACCACTCAGTTTCCTCGCGACGCTCACCATCGAACGATGTCCATGACCGGGTGGTCGCGACATTGAAGCTGGTTACGGGGCGACCGCTGGGTGTATAGCGCATTTCTGGATCACGTCCCAGATTGCCAATGATCATTACCTTATTCAAACCGCGCGTCATTTTATCACCACCAGTACACCCGAAAAAATTTGCTTTTAACCGATACTACTCATCCTCACGAATGACAAGGTAACGAACCACATCGGAGTCGATATTCAGACGACGGCTCAGTTCATTAACGCTGCCTGCATCAATTTGTGCTTTCAGGAAGACATAGTAGCCTTCACGATGCGGCCCAATCTGGTAAGCCAGACGGCGGCGTCCCCAAACATCAGAGCCAGTGACGTCACCGTCACCATCCTGTACCCAGCCTGCCACACGGTCGAGCATTTCGTTATACTCGTCATCGCTCTTACCGGCAGGCAAAACCAGTGCTATTTCATAATCTCGCTTCACGTTCCAACATTCTCCTTTCCTCGGGATTGTCCAGTTTTTTTCGCTGGACGGAAAGCGATTTTCGCGGGCAGAATGTTACCTGAAAGGCTATATCATGGCAAGGTCCAAACCCGTTTGCGGGGTTTTCGCAATACCATTGTTTCAAAAGCGATTCTTATATACACGGCTGGCAGGTTATGCTATAATTTTCTTACACATCGGGGGTGAAACGGCTTCGATGGGAATGTTATAGATCTTGTGTGGCAAGCCGCGCCGCTCAAGCGCGTCAACAACTGAGCTAGCACTATAGGTGCCAACACAAACTCTTACGCTCTCGCTGCGTAATTAACCTGTAGCGATACGCGTGCTAGCCCAATGAGTGGCTAGCTGCCCGCTCCAACTGTCCTTGTCCGGTTGGATTGGCGGGTATCATATACAGACAGGGTATACCCTCACGATGTCGATACCTGAGGCTGAAACTCTATCGACTAGTTAGCAGTTTACCGTGTCGGTTCGGGATGCTGCTGGCGAAAGCAAAAGATCGACTATGCTTGTAGAGGCATAAGGTCGGCATTTTCAGACGAGGGTTCGACTCCCTCCACCTCCACAAAACCCGGTTAATAGCCGGGTTTTTTCTTTTTCTATGAGCCATACAATTGATCTATTACAGTTGCTAAATCCGTTGTAAATCAGTAGAGTCGAACTATGCAATAAAGGGCCGGGGTGGAATAATGACCCGAATAGAAAAAGCAGTCCTGTGGACTTTGCTGTACGCCGACGTATTTGATTTCCCGATGACGAAACGCGAAATTCATCACTTTCTGGTAGATACGGTGGCTTCAATGGACGATGTCGAGCGAGCACTTGAACACCTTAACGAACATATCATCTGCCAGACGGTTGAAGATCAAATGTATTTTGCCATCCGCAATCGCGCTCAAACAGTTTTTGCATCACGCCAGCAGCGCCAATTAGCTGCTCCGCAACTATGGAAAAAGGCGATGCGTTATGGTGCTATTATGGGGTTTATCCCGTTTGTGCGTATGGTCAGTCTGACGGGTGCTCTGGCGATGCATAACCCATCTTCCGAAGAGGATGATATTGATTATCTGCTGATTATCCGGCCCGGACGGGTGTGGACCGCCCGCCTTTTTGCGGTTATTCTGGTGAGGGTCAGTAAGGTGTTTGGCGTAACCCTTTGTCCCAATTACGTGCTTTCCGAAGATACATTGACTCAACGGCGACAGGATATTTTTATCGCCCACGAGATTGCGCAAATGTGCGCGATCAGTGGTCATGAGGTGTACAGCAGGATGCGCCAGTGTAATCACTGGACTGAGCTTTTCTTGCCAAATGCAAAACAAATGTTTCACCAAGAGACTGACCGCCAGCCTCGTGGTATCATTAAGTTGTTAAAACACTTCGGCGAATTTGTTCTCGGTGGTAAATTGGGCGATAGGATAGAGCGGTGGGAACAAAAACGAAAGATTCATAAATTCCAGGAACAAATTAACCAGGAGAGTGATGTTCAGCTCGACGAAAAACATGTGAAGGGTCATTTTGACGATCACAGCAACATCATACTTCGCAAATATCACGAGCGATTAGACCAGTTTGGCCTGTCTTACCCCGCTTTCCACATTTCTGACTTTGGGGAAAGTGCGGCTGATTAAATATATGGGGGATTTCCATGGCAGACAAAGCCACTGTCAATGATGATAGCATTCTAAAACAGGTGCTGGAAGTCAGCCGCCGCATGGCTGAAACCCGTGACCTTGAACCGCTGCTTGAATATGTCATGGAACAGTCCATTGCTCTCACCAAGGGCCAGCATGGTTATCTGGTGCTAATGGAAGATGGGCAACTTGATTTCCGGGTCCAGTACGGTGAGCCAGATCGCGATAAAAAAAGCGGCTTGCCAGTGAGCCGCACCATTATTGAACAGGTGGCGAATACACTTGAGCCACAGCTTGTTCGAAACGCGCTTCAGGACCACAAACTGAGTGACGCCACCAGTATCTGGGAAATGAAGCTTAAATCTGTGCTGTGTGTCCCTCTCATCTCCCGCCAGCATTTGCAGGGAGTCCTCTACCTCGAAAATCGCCACGCCATCAATGCCTTTGACGAAAGCGATGTTCCGCCTCTGATGATTTTTGCCAGTCAGGCGGCAGTTGCTATCCACAATGCCAAGCTTAACTATGAATTGCAGCAGTGGGCCGATGAACTCGAAAAACGTGTTGCTGAACGCACTACCGAGCTTGAAGAAGCACGCTTTCAGGCCGAAGAGGGCTGGGAAGCGGCGATTGAGGAAAACTTGCAGCGAACGGCCCTTTTATCCAACATTGCCCATGATATTCGCTCGCCACTCAACACTGTTTTGAGTTCACTGGACATGATGCGCGATGGCTTTTTTGGTGATCTTAATGATGAGCAGTTGGTCTGGATTGAACGCTCCCTGACGGCGGTCAATCAGGTGCTGCGTCTGGCAACCGACGTTCTGGATTTGACTCACATGGAACAGGGCCGTCTGAGTTTTAATCCTACCATTTTGCAACTTGATCCGATTTTTCGCCAGTCCATGTCGATTGCAGAAGGCATGAAACGGTCTGGACAGGATGTTGTGTTACAGACGCAGGCCGCTGAGGATTTACCTTTTGTACGGGCAGATGCGGATCGTGTCCGGCAGATACTAACTAATCTCATCTCAAACGCACTGAAATTCACCAAACAGGGGAGCGTCAGCCTTGATGCGCGGGTCACTGAAGATGGGCAGTTTGTGGAAGTTTCCGTAAGCGACACTGGCGTCGGCATCCCCGAAGATGACATACCCTTTATCTTCGAGCGCTTTCGTCAGGCTGCTAATCAAGAAGACGCTGGCTACAAAGGTACGGGTCTGGGGCTGGCAATCTGCAAGCAGCTTGTCGAGCAGCATGGCGGCTATATTGATGTGCACAGTGAAGTTGGCAAAGGCACAACGTTTTATTTCACGCTGCCAGTCGCTGAATAATCCTCCAATCCCTCAAAGAAACATTCGGTTGCCCTTCTGAGGCTCTTTTCGCCGCAAGAGAATTAATTAATTTTCACTTTTCCTCTAGAAAAGTTGTTTTAGAATTAATTCAACAATTCTTCGTTAATTAACCATCTGAGAGGCTCACCGGCAATGACACTGACAATGGACAAATATGTAGGACGGCGTAACCAATCAGAATATCTTTCAAAGAACAACGTCCCTGCGGCTGTTCAGCTTCTTCTCGAAAAGTTGGATCATCCAAACGAACATTCGGTTCTGAAAGCTGTTGATAGCCTGGGCAATTTAGGTGAAATGGCAGCGCCAGCCCTACCGAGGCTTATAATGCTTTTTCTGGGGCAGAGCATTTATTTACGTAATGTAGTCGCACGGACTCTGGGTCAAATAGGTGAGCCTGCTCTTGAAGCACTCCTCCCCTGCTTGAGTGATCCCCGCGCTGACGTTCGTCTGCAAACGGCCCGGGTACTTGGCTGGATTGGCCGCGATGCGATAGGGGCAAATGACGAACTGATGCGTCGCCTCGGTGATCCCAATCAGGCCGTTCGAGAAGCAATACTTACGGCGCTGGACCGAATCAATGAATAATCTGTGATACCCTTTTCTCTCCATAACCAATAGACAACGACTCACTGATAAGCTATAATGTCTCATATCAGGCTGTGAAGGAGAGGAGTAGGTACTTCTCCGCATGATGTAGAGAGTGTTGTCGCTGGCTGAAAGCAACACCATGTACTGTACCGAAGGTCGCTCTGGAGCTGATAATCTGAACTTGAAATAGGATTATCCGGTTACGCCCGTTATCGCGTCCGAGTGTCCATGTGGACTACATGGGAACTAAGGTGGTACCGCGAAAGCAAAGCCTTTTCGTCCTTAGACGGAAGGGCTTTTTTATTTGTCAGGAGTAAGAATGGACGACTCCAACCAAAAATACGACACAACCGAATTCTATGACGCTGTTGCCGATGACTACCATCTGTATTTCCGGGATTGGGAAACGATGTTAGAGCGTGAGGGACTTCAATTGCGCCGCTGGTTCCGTGATCGCGACATCAGCCGGGTGCTGGATGCCTCATGTGGTCCGGGAACCCAATCCATCGCACTGGCTCAACTGGGTTATGACGTGGTGGCCTGTGACCCCAGCAGTGGGATGCTGCTGCGTGCTCATCGCCATGCGACGGAATACAACGTGGCAGACAAAATCCAGATTACGAGATCTGACTTCCTGAGCTTGCCGGACAATGTCGTTGGCAAATTCGACGCCATTATCACCAAAGGAAATGCTTTTCCGCACCTCATCACCGATGCCGAAATCGAGAAGGCGCTGCATATCTTCTATGATTTACTACGTCCCGGCGGCACAGTAATCATCGGCATGCAGGATTTCGAACCCTTCATCGAAGGACGTCCCCGGTTCATTCCGGGTCGCATTCATGATATTGATCTGGCAGACAATGAGCCAGAAATTATCACCTTCGATAAGTGGGATTGGGATGAAGGGCCGCCCCTGACTGTCACCGTAAACAATTTCATTCTGAAAGGGCGGGGTGATGAATATCAAGTTCGTAAGCGTCCCGTGATTTTTCGGGCGCTGACCGCAGCGGAAGTGCAGGTGGTTCTGCTGGAAGCAGGTTTTGAGAATATCCAAATCATCCGTGATCGCCTCGAAATCGTCATGATGGCGACAAAACCCGATTAACGAGTGTTGGTAAACAACAAAGGAGGATAACTGCCGTGTCAATTGTAGAAACTGACGGTCAGCACCGTTTTTAGCCACGCGGATTTCTGGGAATTCGCCATTCACTGACATCAAATTGAAACAGTAGAGGAAAACTCGATGGTAAAGGAATTAACCAAAAACTTCAATTTCAGCGAGGCTGAAAAGCGACTCTACCAGTGGTGGGAGGAGCAGGGCTATTTTAAGCCCGACATGGACAGCGATGGCGAACCGTTCGTCATAAGTATGCCTCCGCCCAACGTGACCGGCGCATTGCACAGCGGTCACGCCATCGGAGCCAGCATACAGGACCTGATGATTCGCCACGCCCGTATGAAAGGGCGCAGGGCGCTGTGGGTTCCGGGCACCGATCACGCCGGAATTGCTGCGCAGCTTCAGGTTGAAAAGCAGTTGAAGAGTGAAGGAACCTGTCGTGAAGAAGTGGGACGCGAAGAATTTCTACGCCGTACATGGCAGTGGAAAGAGGAGCACGGTGGCCTCATTCAAGATCAGTTGCGCCGCATCGGAGCCTCATGTGATTGGGAGCGCGAACGCTTCACGATGGACGAAGGGCTGTCCAATGCGGTGAAGGAAGCCTTTGTGCGCCTGTGGGAAGATGGCCTGATTTATCGGGGCACCCGCCTCATCAACTGGTCACCCGGCCTACAAACCGCCGTCAGTGATCTTGAAGTCGAGAACAAGGAAATCGACGGCAAACTGTACTATTTCCGTTATCCGATTGAAGGCGGCGGCGAAATTCCGGTGGCGACGACTCGGCCCGAAACCATTCTGGGCGATACTGCGGTGGCGGTGCATCCCGATGATGATCGCTATAAACAGCATATCGGCAAACACGCGCTGGTTCCGATGTTAAACCGCCGGATTCCGGTTATCGCCGACGAATATGTGGATCGTGAATTCGGGACAGGGGCGCTCAAAGTGACGCCGGGCCATGACTTCAACGACTACGAACTTGGCGAACGGCATAACCTGTCCATCGTCAATATCATGAATAAAGACGCCACCCTCAACGAAAACGCCGGACCCTATGCGGGGATGGATCGTTTTGCCGGGCGTGAAAAATTATGGGCGGATATGACCGAAGCCGGGATGACTGATGCGGTCAAGCCTCATAAAATGGTCGTGCCGGTGAGCCAGCGCGGTGGTGAGATTATCGAGCCGCTGGTGTCTGATCAATGGTTTGTGACGATTCAACCGCTGGCCGACAAAGCGATTGCTGCTGTAAAGGATGGGCGCATCAAAATCGTGCCGGAACACTTCGAGAAGGTATATTTCCACTGGATGGAAAACATTCAGGATTGGTGCATCAGCCGCCAACTGTGGTGGGGACATCGCATCCCGGCGTGGTATAAGCCGCAAACCGGCGAGATTTACGCCAGCCGTGATAATATTCCGCCCGATGACAGTGGGGATTGGAATCAGGAAGAAGATGTACTGGATACGTGGTTCAGCAGTGCGCTGTGGACGTTCAGTACACTTGGCTGGCCGGATGATACGAAGGACCTTCAAATCTTCCATCCCACCAACGTGATGGAGACTGGCTACGACATCCTGTTTTTCTGGGTGGCCCGCATGATTATGTCGTCGTTGTGGTTTCTGGATGAAATCCCCTTTGACACGGTGTATCTGCATGGATTGGTCAGAGACGGCGACGGACGCAAGATGTCCAAGACGCTGGGCAACGTGATTGATCCTAACGAGATTATCGACGAATACGGGGCCGACGCTCTGCGCTTCACGCTGCTTACCGGATCAAGCCCCGGTAATGATATGAATCTCGCCATCAGCCGTGTGGAGCACAGTCGCAATTTCGGCAACAAAATCTGGCAAATCTCGCGCTTTATCCTGAGCAATCTGGATAGTGAGCAGCCCATCGGTAAGCCGGAACTAGACAAACTTGATTTGCCGAGCCGCTGGATTCTCAGTGAACTGACATCGCTCACCGACCGCGTGGACCGCCTCTTCGAGAATCACCAGTATGGCGAGGCCGGACGGCGCATTTTGAGTTTCATGTGGGATGAATTTGCGGATTGGTATGTCGAAATCAGTAAACATGCCCTTTACGGCGATGATGACGCCGCACGCTCTCTCACCCGGCAGGTTCTCGTTTTTGTTCTCGATACGTGTCTGCGGCTGCTGCATCCGTTCATGCCATTCATCACGGAGGAACTGTGGCAGGCTATCCCGCACAAAGGCGAAGCGCTGATTATTGCCGATTGGCCGGAACCGGACGAGCAGTTCCTCAATGAGGATGCAACTTCCGTTATGGAAACGGTCAAGAGTGTGGTGATTGATATTCGCAACGCCCGCAACGAGTACAGTGTTGATCCCGGCAAACGTATCACGGCACTGGTGGCCGATGGAAGCGCTGCTGAGCAAATCGCCAGTCTGGATTATGTCTTCAGCCGCCTGTGTAATGTTGAGCGTATCGAGATTACCAGCGACGTTCCCGAACAAACGGCAACCATTGTTTCCGGTGATGTGACCTTGTATTTACCACTGGCAGGTATGATTGACTTCGCCGCCGAAAAAGACCGTTTACAGAGTGAGCTTGCGGAAATCGAAGGGTTGCTCGAACGGTCGGATAAGCTGCTGTCCAACGAGAACTTCGTGAACCGCGCCAATCCGGACGTGGTTCAGAAGGAGCGCGACAAGAACACTGACCTCAAGGCCAGCCGCGAGGCCGTGAAGGAACGCCTCTCTGAATTGGAAGAGATGGCCTAAGCTACGCAAAATGTGAAGTAGAAAACCCACCCCCTTTATATCTCCCCCGTTTGCGGTTGGCGGGGGTACACTTTTTCGTCAATGGGGATAAGTGGTGGTATCGGAGGGCGAGCGGACACGGCAGTGGCGTGTCTCTACGGAGTCGTTCGTTTAAAGGCGACTCGCCATGATACCGGCGGATGCGTAGGGACGCCCCGTTGGGCGTCCGCCGCCGAAAACAGCCATGATCTTTTGCCGTGATCAGCGGCTTTTGAAAAACTGTACCCCTCTCAACCGTTTGCGGAGGAGATCGTCTGCACCGCTTGAACATGGGAATCCCAGTTCCCTCGCCCAATTCTCCCCATAAATGGGGAGATGTCCGAAGGACAGAGGGGATGGAGGGTTAGGGTGGGGTCAGCGGCTGTGCCCCGAATACCGTTTTTCGATTTCCTGTAGATACGAGATGGTCTCGATTTCCTCGTCACGCACTTTTTCGCTGAACCACGCTCCCAGAATTTCCTTCGCGACATCAGGTGATGTTTTGCGCAGGCTCATCACCAGCACGTTAGCGTCATTCCACCACTTCGCGCCGCGGGCCGTTTCCGCATCCGCACATAATGCCGCCCGGATACCCGGCACTTTATTGGCGGCAATGGATGCGCCGGTCCCGGTATAACAGAATAACACCCCCTGCTCAGTTTCTGCATTGGCTACAGAGTTGGCTAACTGCTCTGATGCAATCGTCCACGGGATCTCGTCATCTTTCAGCGGGCCAAACAGCGTGACCTCATGGCCCAATTTTTTCAGTTCTTCCACGACAAAATCGGTCAGATGGGTGCGCTCATCGCTTGCTACTGCAATTTTCATGTTTAACTCCGATACATTTGTTATCATTATTGTGTCGTAAAACCGGAATAGAGGAAATGATGGAACAGAAAATTAGAACTTATGAAGGCGAAACTATTGATGTGAAGTACGATATAAAACGTTGTATTCATGCCGAAGAGTGTATCCGGGGTTTACCCGCCGTCTTTAATCTCAAAGAACGCCGCTGGATTCAGCCTGATAAGGGTGATGTTGATTTGCTGGCGGAAGTCGTCACGCGCTGCCCAACCGGTGCTTTGCATTATGAGCGTAAGGATGGTGGCGCAGCCGAAACCACCCCTACGACCAACACGATAACGCTCGATGAAAACGGCCCGCTCTATATTCGCGGACCAATCGTTCTCAAAAACTCTGATGGTGAAGTCATTCTCGAAGATACCCGGATGGCGATGTGTCGCTGCGGCGCATCTAGAAATAAGCCGCTGTGCGACGATGAACACATGAAAATTGGCTTTAAAGCCAGCAGTACAATAACTGTGAAGGAAAGTGCCGATATTTCAGACAGCAGTGGGGTACTGGTTCTGGAGCCGAGCCAGAACGGTCCAATGCATGTCACAGGTAATTTTGAGATTCTGGGGCCAGATGGCGCAACATTGTATCGGGGCAATGATGCGTGGTTGTGTCGCTGTGGTGGCTCAAGCAACAAGCCCTTCTGTGACAGCACACACCGGAAAAATGGCTTCGTGGGATAAACGATAAGGCGGACCGCCAAATGTCCGCCTCGTTTTTCCTAATCGCCCGCTGCCTGCATTTCAGCATCATTATTTCTCTTGAAACGCGCAGCAATGCGCCCCAGCCGCTGGTGATACTTGATGAGTTCTTTATGTTTTTCACGGGCAATGGTCAGGTCCGGGGCCAGTTTATCAATTTCCCAGTATTTCCAGAGTTTGTCAATAACCTGCGTGTAATATTCATATGGGCCATAATTGCCTTCGGTGGCGAGCAGTTCTGCCCGTTCGCGATAATCGGGCATCCCCGAACCCGGCATCTCAAACTTCATCATCACGTCGGCCAGCGGGTAGATATAATTCGGCTCGGCGTGAAGATGCAGATTCACGCAGTCACGATAAAACGCCATATGCAGCGTTTCGTCACGGGCCAGCCGACGCAGCGCTTTTGCCAGCATCGGGTCTTCGTTGTCGGCAATTTCCGCTGTGCGCAGATAAAAAATCTGCGTCGCCAGTTCTTGAATAGCCGTGTAGGCAATCGCCTGAAAGTGACTTTCGATAGTAGATGCCCATCCCTGACGAATCACCTCGCGCCGCAAACGCGCCCGCCGACCATGATCGCCGTTATCCCCAAGCAGTAAATACGTTTCCAGCAGCAGAGCATGGCTGTCCTCTTCGGATGTCCACGTATGCACAAAATCAACCATCACTTCGAGAGAACCCTTAAACGCAGCATACAGGTGGGTAGTAAACCACGGCAGATTTACTTCGGTCAATAAAGCGGTTTCCACAGAAGCATAAACAATATTCGATAATTTAGGGATTCGATTCGGGTCATTACGCAGGTCGTCGAGGGGCAAAAATTCATGATAGGCCCAGTCGATTTTTGTGGCGCGTTCGCGGTGTTTGTCGTAAAGTTCAACAATCCTGGGTTCCAATGAAGGAATCAAGTGTGCGAGTGACATAATTTCCTCTCAAGAGTTTTCGGGTTGCGATGATTGCCTGGGTCTAGATCAATAGTAGTGGATGAAGCTCACACCCCACATTCTTAATAACCCGCCTGTGGATGAAACGTTACGAGGGAATTCAAATCACCATTTAATTATTTGGGAAGGGCCGGACTATACTCCGACCCCGATTATTTCTTCTAGGAGATGACAACTTGAGTATCGCTGAACTGCGTCTCATACAGTTGCTTATACAGGCCATCCTGTGCCAGCAACTCTTCATGCGACCCCTGCTCGACAATTTCACCACGATCCATCACCAGAATTTTGTCTGCCTTCAGAATCGTACTCAAACGGTGAGCAATCACCAGACTGGTCCGGCCCTCCATGACCCGTTCAAGCGCCGCTTGAATCAGTGCTTCTGACTGCGAGTCGAGATGCGATGTTGCCTCATCCAGCACCAGAATACTTGGGTCTTTGAGGAGCACACGGGCAATGGCGATTCGCTGTTTTTCACCCCCACTCAAACGATAACCACGTTCACCTGCGACAGTTTCATAACCTTCCGGCAAGCCCATGATGAAGTCGTGAATATTGGCAGCGCGGCAGGCGGCTTCAATTTCTTCCTCCGTCGCATCAGCTTTGGCGTAAAGCAAATTCATGCGAAGCGTATCGTGGAAGAGGTAGGTTTCCTGAGTCACCATCCCGATATGGTCGCTCAATGACTTGAGGGTAACATCCTTCAAGTCGTGACCGTCAACCGTAATGCGCCCGCTTGATGGGTCGTAAAGTCGTGGGATAAGGTAGGTAATCGTTGTCTTACCTGCTCCGCTTGGACCGACCAATGCCACCAGTTCACCCGGTTCAATAACAAAGCTGACATCGTTGAGAGCCTTTGCTCGCGCCTGGGTAAGCGGTTCTTCGCTTCCCTTATTCCCATTCGATTTTTCGCTTTCCTCATCGTCATCGGAGAGGACGCGCGTCACATTCTCAGCACTGTGGAAACGTTTTACATCGGAGAGGGCAATCAACTTGTCATCATAATCGAACGTGACGTTTTCAAAGGCGACCCGTCCCTGTACCTTTTTAAGTTCAACAGCGTCCTCGTTCTCGTTGATTTCAACTTCCAGATCAAGCACTTCAAAAACACGCTCAAAGCTGGTCATGGAGGTTACAAAATCAACCGGCGCATTAACGAGTGCCTGTAAGGGGCCGTAAAGTTGGGTGAGATAAGCTGCAAATGCTACCAGCGTACCCAGTGTAAAGATGTCATCAATCACCAGTCGCCCGCCGATATAGTAGACAATGACCGTACCCACTGCGCCTATCAGACCCAGAAAGGCGAAGAAGAAACTCCCACTGTAGGCTTGACGTACCCCGGCATCGCGCACGTTGCCTGCCCGCCGTTTAAAACGTTCGCCTTCACTTTCGCTGCGGCCAAAAAGTTTCACGAGCATCACGCCGCTGATATTCAGCGTTTCGTTCATCAGCGCGTTCATTTTAGCGTTTTGTTCCATCTGGTAACGGGCAATGTTGCGCAAAACGGTGCTCATCCGCCGTGCCGGGATGATGAACAGCGGCACAACGACCAGACCGAGCAGTGTTAAACGCCACTCAAGGGCAAACATCACCACCAGAATCGCGATCACACTTACCAGATTGGTGACAATGCTAACCAGTGTGG